>NZ_DJHW01000121.1:0-6804 GCF_002433295.1 Pseudoalteromonas sp. UBA6610
TAATAAAAATAATATTTATATTGAGGTGGCAGATAACGGCTGTGGGATGGATGGCGACATACTTAAACAAATATTCGATCCTTTCTTTACTACTAAACCCGTAGGCCAAGGCACTGGTATGGGAATGGCTATAGTTTACAACATACTTAAAGAGCACAATGGCACTATAGAGGTTGAAAGTGAAGTTAATAAGGGGTCTTTAATACGTTGTGCAATACCTATTTCAACAAAGTCCGTGTAAGCTTTAAACTTAAAGCTTACATTCAACTGTACCTAAAATACTAAAATGCAGAGCTTATGTCACTTAGATACTTTGTAATAACAAGCATATTAATTTTAATGACCATGGTCACTGGTTTACTAGTTGGTTATCGCTACTTTTTTAGTTTACCTAACATTGAGCAAAGTATTGAGGATTACCAAAACAGAGAGTTACTAAGCGTAAAAATTGCCTTAGAACGTGAGTTTGTATTTTTAAAAACGCTAAATTATGATTACGCTGTGTGGGACGATAGTTATGAGTTTTTACAAACGCTAGACTCTCGTTACATTAGCTCAAACTTTGTTGATGATACCTTTAAATCGTTGAAAATTGATGGCGTATTTATTTATGATATGAACTTTAATTTGGTTTACTCTAAAACACATAATTATGTACAAGTTAATGATTTTGATGCCCCTGAATTTAACTTACAAACACACCAAAAAAATAAATCAATTTTACCTCTCAACTATATCACCCCACAAAATAACAGCTTACAACATTCTGGCTTTTTAAAAACGCAATATGGACCAGTGATGTTTGCATCTCATATGATCAGAAAAACCAATAACACGGGTGAACAAATTGGCGCTATGGTTTTTATAAGAAAAGTACGCCCATCGTTTATACAAAAAATTGCCGGTGTGTCACAGGTTGACCTTACCCACTCTATTCCAGCCGATGGACAGTTTGATACGCACCTAAAAAAATTAACGGGTAGCTTACAAGGCGGTAAAATTGCTACTCAAAGGCGAAGAGTGTTACTCGACATTAATAATGAGCCACTTATGCTGATAGATATTAAACATTATCATCAACAACTACCTACTTTATTAGACCGTGATTTGTTGTTAACACTATTAATGTTTTTGCTTATTTCGTTGCTGGGCTTATTTATTATTAATCGTTATTTTATTCGTCCTTTAATAAGCGGAGCTGAGGCATTAAATAAAATGCTACTTCGTAACACGTTAAGCCCATTAAGAATGAGTAATCAGTTTTTAGAGCTGCAAGTTCTGATTAAAGGTTTTAACGCTTTGTTTATGCAAATAAGTGAAAAAAATAAAGAGCTTGAGAGAATTAGTAAGATAGATGGGCTCACTCATTTATTTAATCGTCGTGCATTTGATGAAATATTTGATCAGCAGTGGAGCGAAGCAAAAAATGAGCGTAGTACTTTAACGATATTACTGGTTGATGTGGATTTCTTTAAACAATTTAATGATGTGTATGGCCATCAAGCGGGTGATGCCGCACTGCAAAAAGTGGCTAATGTTTTAAATAAAACAGCGTTGCTTTATCAGGGGGTGGCAGCTCGTTACGGTGGCGAAGAGTTTATTCTTTTATTTAATCGACTCAGTGATGAACAAGGTGTTGAGGTATCAAACTTGTTGTTAAACGCCATTATTGATTTACATATTGATCATATTGGCTCTGATATACAAAATCAGCTAACTATTAGTATTGGCTGCGTGAGTATCAATGCAAACAGTATAATTGAGCAAAATATACAACCTAAATCGGTGATTAAAACAGCAGATGAGTTATTGTATCAAGCAAAAAAAGAGGGACGTAACCAGATTAGGTTTAAGTCGATTTAACTCGATACCTCTTGCCCGCCGTGTTGCTCAGCTAAATCATCAAGTTCGGCAACGGTATAATCAAATCCGCTTTCATCATATTCGTAGCTTACTTTAACGCTGTCGCCGCCATTGAAAAGGCGTGTTTTTACGTCATTGACTGGCCAATCTTTTAATTCGTGTAAAAAGCGGTTAGCCACTTGTGATGACTCAAATCGGTAACTAATCTCTGTTTTCATAAATAATAATACCCTGATAATTTTACCCCCGTAGTTTGTTGATTTTTACCAAGGAGTCAAGTTATCTACTTTAAAAGAGCAATAAATTATGACTTTATAGATACTTATCGGTCATAGTAATCTAAATTGGAGTGTTAACAGTATAAAGCTGTTTAAAAAACAATAACCATATAACAATAACGGAGTAGGCAATGAAACATTTAGTGACCTTAGTTGGGCTTATCGCTTTTTTAATGGTGGTGCTACCAGGACCCCTTTATAAATTTAATATTGTTGAACTAGGCACTGCCTTTGCTGGTTTTAGATTAGGCGTGTATGTTGGTGGGGCAGCATTAGCCTTATTATTAGTTCAAGTGCTATTCATGCGTAAAACAGTAAGCCTAGCCAGTGCAGTGATCACGGTTATTTTTGCAGCTGTTGCTATTGCAATGCCGCTTAACATGATGAATACCGCAAAAAGTGTTCCGCCAATTCATGATATTTCTACCGATTTAATTAACCCACCTGAGTTTGTTGCGGTTGTGCCTTTGCGTGCTGATGCACCTAATCCTGTAGCATACGCGGGAGAAGAAACGGCAGCGCAACAACGAAAAGCATACCCAGAGCTAAAACCGCTCGAGTACAACCAAACGCAACTAGAGTTAGTGGCAGCCACAACAAAAGCCACGGAAAACCTTGGTTGGGAACTGGTTAATAGTGATGTTAATAATGGTATTGTTGAAGCCACAGACACCACAACCTGGTTTGGCTTTAAAGATGATGTTGTAGTGCGTATTAACGACAAAGGCAGTAAGCGTGTGGTAGACATACGCAGTAAATCTCGCATTGGTAAAAGTGATTTAGGCAAAAATGCCCAGCGTATTAGTGCTCTGATTGACGAGTTAAACGCCGTTGTGGTGCAGTAATTAATAAAAATAGCCCAGCACTATGCTGGTTTTTTTGCGGTTGCAACGTCAGTTCATGTTCAGAGCTGATAATGCATACTGTGTGAGTTATAAATTTTAATAAACTATGGAGTTATTATGAAAACAGTCGGATATGCAGCAAAAAGCCAAGGTTCTGAACTTACAGAGTTTTCTTTTGAGCGCCGCGATTTACGAAATAACGATGTAGCAATAGAGATTTTATATTGTGGTGTCTGTCATTCAGACTTACACGCAGTGCGAAACGATTGGGGTGGCAGTAAATACCCATTAGTACCAGGGCACGAAATTGTTGGTAAAGTAATTTCGGTTGGTAGCGATGTTACTAAATATCAGCAAGGCGATACCGTTGCTGTAGGCTGTATGGTTGACTCATGTCAAAGCTGCGACCAATGTCATAATCACGAAGAGCAATTTTGTCGTGAAGGCATGGTTGGCACTTACAGTGGCAAAGACAGAATAAACGGTGAAATGACTCAAGGTGGCTACTCTAAGCATGTTGTAGTTCGCGAAGAGTTTGTGCTTTCAGTACCTAAAAATTTAGAGCTATCGCGAGTGGCGCCTTTATTGTGCGCTGGCATTACTACTTACTCTCCGCTGCAAAAATGGGGCGTTAAAAAAGGTAGCCGCGTTGCAGTTGTCGGCCTTGGTGGGCTTGGCCATATGGCGGTTAAAAATGCTGTGGCAATGGGTGCAACGGTTACGGTTATTGGTCGTACAGAGTCTAAAAAAGAAGATGCAATTAAGCTAGGTGCACAGCACTATTTAGTGTCGAACAACGATGATGAAATGAAAAATGCACAATCAGCGTTTGATGTGATCATTGATACTATACCAGTAAAGCATGACCTATCACTGTATACACCGCTACTTGATATTGATGGCACGTTAGTGATTGTTGGCCAAGTAGGCCCTGTAGATGAGCTAAACACAGTGCCATTGTTAATGGGTCGTCGTCGTGTGGCAGGATCCTTGATTGGTGGTATTGCAGAAACACAGCAAATGCTCGATTTCTGTGGTGAGCACAATGTATTACCTGAGTGTGAAATGATCAATATAGACGAAATTAACACCGCCTATGAGCGCATGGAACGCTCAGATGTGCGTTACCGTTTTGTTATTGATATGGCGTCGATTGACGTGTAATTAATTAAAGTAATGAATATAACAAGAGCCGCTATACGCGTAATGCCAGTCAGTTAAGCTGACTGGCATTTTTCTTTTTAGTCGGATACTTCTTTGGCTTTGGTTTTACCCATCTTGGGTAGCTCCTGTCTTCTCGCCTTTCTGGTAACAAGAAGAAGCTCATTTTCGTGAGTAAGGCATTGTATGCTTTAGGAATATTGCCTGGACTGCTCAACGATACAGTAACGAAGAAGTGTGTAATAGCCATTGAACAGCTGGTAAAACTGAGTTGATTGGGTAACACACCTCCTAATTTCCCTGCTGCTGCCGTCATTCCTTGCCTGATTAAGTTATAGCACAGCAGTACGCCCCATAGTTCTTGCCTAATCATATCTGGGCGTTTACTTCTTAGCGTATATTCGCTGTTAAGAAGTGATTGCTTCATCTCGCGGTAGCCCAACTCAATTTCCCATCGGTATCGATATAATTCAACCATCTCATCACCTGGAAATCGCATTGGGTCTACCATTGACGATAACATTCGATACGTTTTCCCTTTTATCGTTTTCGTGACTAATCTTGCTTCGACGTATTCAGGCAAGTCAGTGAATTTCTTCCTTGCCTGTGGTGTGCTGGTTAAACGTATATGCTGGTCCTGTTTGCTAAAGCTACGTAGCACCTCATACTGAAGGTCTTTTTTCGCGGGTATCATCCAGTGTCTTTGCTCACCTGCTTGATGCCAACGATTTAGCAGACCAAGAGAGTAATATCCCTTATCAAACAGCGTTAAAGAATTATTTGGAGTCGTGCTTACCAACTCCTCGGCCAACTTCATTTCATTGGTGCGGTAACCCGAGAAGGCGCTATTGATAAGTTGATGGCTGGTGATTTCCATGTGGCAAACCATACGGATCTGAGGATAAGTATTCTCTCTATGTTGATTACTCTGTGTCTCAAACACTTCATGATTTTCCTGCGTATCAGCCGTTCGCCAGACAACACCATCAACAGCCAGCAAATTTAATCCAGCCCAGGTTTCAAATTGATTAGACTCATAGCTATGCTTTGCCATCACTCGAAACACCTCTCGAACAGCGTCTTCCCCCAACCTCTGTCTTGCCTGAACCAACGCACTGGGCGCGACCAATGGTTTCTTATCGGGCAACATAATGTCCATTTGTGTTGCAATATCCCAAACCGATTTCTGACGATATAAAGACATGCCGATAATTGACCACAGAACCGTTTCAAGCGGCAACCTTCTTTTACGAATGGTAGCCACACCAGCTTGTTCAAAGCCTTGCTGAATAAGTTGAGGGGAAAGTAGCTCAGCATATTTTTCGAATGTATGAAAACTACCACAAGAGTTAAAAGCGACCGCTAATTCATTTTCAAAGCGCATAAAAAAATCCGATACCAGAGACAGATATCGGATTTTGAAAGCGTTAAAAAGATCAGTCAACCGATCAAAAATATTCTTAACTGATCGGCATTACACATTTGTGGGCCTTTTTTATATTTTATTTTTAGCTTAGTAAAGAATGTAAGAATACTAGGCTAATGGCTATGGGGCATACAAACTTAGTGTACCAAGGCCATATTTTCCAAAATAAGGTGTTATGTACTTCAGGGTTACCTTGCTGGATTGCTTTGAGCAATGACGACCTGTACCAGATCCACCCTACAAAAATACAACACATAAGTCCTAACAAGGGCTGCGCGACTTTAGTCGTTAAGGTGATCACTAAGCCAAATAACGCGCCTAGGTTACATACAATAGTAATACTGACAATGGCAATCAAAGCACCAATTAACCACGTGGCTTGCACACGCTTCATTGCAAAACGCTCTACAGTGTACGACACCGGCGCTTCAAGCATTGAAATAGACGAGGTCAGTGCGGCAATACTCATTAATGCAAAAAAAGCAAAGCCAACAAATAAACCAACACCACCCATACCATCAAATAGGGCGGGTAAAACCTGAAATACTAAAGTGTCTTCTGAGAGCAGCTTGCCTGTTGTTGACGAGAATATTTCAACACCTTGTGCTTGTGCAACATACATAGCCGGGATAATCAGTAAGCCCGCTACAAATGCTATAAATACATCAATAAGCGTAACATAAGCACCCAAAGAGACGAGGTTTTCCTTTTTACTGATATATGAGCCATAAATAATCATTACACTGGTACCCAGTGATAATGAAAAGAAGGCCTGCCCTAATGCACTGACTAATAACGTAGGATCAAAAATAGAAGAAAAATCGGGGACTAAGTAAGCTTTTAACCCCTCAACAGCCCCTTCTTGAGTCATTACATAGGCAATTAAAGCAAACAAAATTCCGAGCAGAGCAGGCATTAAACGTTTTGACCACTTTTCAATACCGTTTTCAACACCGCGGCTAATAATAGCAACGGTTAAAATAATAAATACCACAGTAAAAAGAATATTACGTGTAAGTGACTGTTCACTTAGCCACGAAGATGCAGCATCAGCACCTATGAGTGTGGTTACAGGCTCCAGAGTTGCACTTAACATCCAACCAGCAACAATCGCATAAAAGCTGAGTATAAAACCTGCACATAAAATACCGCCAAAGCCAACAGCAAAAGCAAACTGCTTTTGCCAAGGTTTAGTGGTTAATTTAGTTAATGAAGAAACCGCATTAGCTTG
>NZ_DJHW01000137.1:0-9808 GCF_002433295.1 Pseudoalteromonas sp. UBA6610
CTAGTGGGCTAAGTAAAAACCGAGTAACAAAGAGTTTATCGCCCCTAGGCAGAACCCGAAGGGCAGCGCATGTTTGGCATTTATGCTGCGTTATCACCTATTTATGGGGAATAACCACACTTCATAGGCTCTGCCTTGCCTAAAAACCAAACATACTGCTGCAAATTCGACCATCAAAGAACAACACGCCCTAAAGTTTACACTCGACAAATTTTAGCAATTTTAATAACGTGCACAGCATTAGAGTTAATGAATAAAAGCCCATGAAAACAAATTTAATAACCCGCGAAGGTTACTTACAATTACAGCAAGAGCACGACCATTTATGGAACGTTAAACGCCCTGAAGTCACTAAAATAGTGAGCTGGGCGGCAAGCCTTGGTGATCGCTCAGAAAACGCAGACTATCAATATAATAAACGCTTACTGCGCCAAATTGATCGTCGTGTTCGGTATTTGCGCAAACGCTTACCCGATTTAAAAGTTATTGATTACTCGCCGCAGCAAGACGGTAAAGTATTTTTTGGCGCATGGGTAGAAATAGAAAACGAGCAAGGCGAGGTTAAAAAATTTAGAATTGTAGGGCCTGATGAAATATACGACCGTAAAGACTACATATCAATTGACTCACCTATGGCGCGCGCCCTGATAAAAAAACAAGTAGACGATGATTTTGAGGTACCTACACCGCAAGGTAAAAAAGAATGGTATGTAAATAGTATTGAATATCAAAAATAGTCCCCCCATAACATTATTAATAGATAACTACTTTGATTCAGATCAGGTAAATTTTTTATTGTGTAATATATCTCATTAGGATATATATTGGTTTAGCAGGTTTATCTTTAACCTGATTTTTAAGGTAGTGGCTATGTCAAACTTAGTACAGCGCATATGTAGTAATGCCGTATTGTTTGCACTTTTAATGAGTGTGAGTTTGACTCTGCATGCCAATACCACCGAAGTAAGTATAGATAACGCCAGTATATCTAATCATTTTATCGCTTGTGAATTTCCTGACCAAGCAACCCCCGACATTGACTTAGATTCTCATGTTAATGCATTTGCTATTAGGTTGTTTCAACCGCTACCTAATGCTGTTTCATCTTTTTACCAAAGTACAAACCTAAACCGTCCTTTTAGTACGGCATATCAACGTGGTCCACCTAGCTATTTAATTTAATTCACAATTTTACTTTTTGATTAAATTTTATAACTAATAAGGCGACTACTATGTCTAACTTTAAAGAATTACGTACCCAAAATATTTCTCATGGCGTTATTGCAAGCACGTTTGAAGATCAACAAGCCACTATTGATTTAACATCTCCGGCTTTAACCGTAATCAATAACTTTACCCAAAAAACGCCAATTCGCGCTCAATACGACACTCCTATCAGCGAGGCGCTTAAACAAGTACTAGCAGAGCATTCTGACTATGTATTGGTGACTGATGATGCGCAAAAATTAATTGGTATTGTTTCAAGTGCCGACCTACAAAGCGCTAAAATTACGGCCATTGCACAGCGTTTAAATACCAGCCGCAATGAAGTGAGCTTACGCTACATTATGACACCTATTAGCCAACTTAATGGCGTAAGTATGCAAAGCCTAAGCTATGCAAGTATTGGCGATGCACTACAAACAATGGAGCATCAAGGCAGCATGTTTTTATTAGCAACAACCACTAATAACGAAATATGCGGGTTAATTTCGGCGCGTCAAATAGCTAAAACGTTACACATTCCAGTGCATATTACCCCTATTGCTCACACGTTTAGTGATGTTTTAGAAAGCGTAGAGCACCCTCACTAAAGCGCGCTTTTACGCTTTGTAAGCTCAGCCAAGCCAACCATCTTAAAGCAAGCAAAATTGCTTGCTTTAAGAGCTTTTTATTACAACCTGCTGTGATATTATTCAACTAATAAATACCTACCAAACTCATTAAATAGCAACTTTAATAAGCAGGGTATAACAGTACCAGAGGGATTTTCTGGTTTTATTTTTTGTATTAAAAGGTTTATGCATGAGCGATATCTCTGCACGTTTAGCCACTGAGCTAAATGCACAACAGCAACAAGTTGTTGCTGCTACAAAATTACTTGATGAAGGCGCAACGGTTCCTTTTATTGCGCGTTACCGTAAAGAAATTACCGGTGGATTAGACGACACGCAATTACGCCTTTTAGAGCAACGTTTGTCGTACTTGCGCGAGCTTGAAGAGCGCCGCAGCTTTATTTTATCAACCATCGAATCGCAAAATAAATTAACGCCAGCACTTAGTGCCGATATTACCAGCGCACAAAGTAAAACTGAGCTTGAAGATTTATACCTTCCTTATAAAGCTAAACGCCGTACCAAAGGGCAAATAGCCATTGAAGCAGGCCTTGAGCCACTTGCCGATGCGCTATTTAACGACGCAAACTTAGAGCCAGAGCAACAAGCGCAGCAGTTTATAAATGCCGACAAAGGCATTGCTGATACCAAAGCAGCCCTTGATGGCGCTAAATTTATTTTAATGGAACGCTTTGCAGAAGATGCCAAGTTATTAGCTAAATTCAGAAGCCACATTAGCCAACACGGCGCTATACAAAGCACACTTATTGACGGTCAAGAACAAGCCGGTAGTAAATACCGCGACTACTTTGACCATCAAGAACCTCTTAAAAAGGTCCCTTCTCACCGCGCACTTGCTATGTTGCGCGCGCGTAACGAAGGTATTTTGCAGCTGAGTATTAACCCAGAGCCAAGCAGCGAAAATGCAGCCCAGCTATGCGCGCAAATGATTGCTGATCACTACCGCTTAGATGTGAAATATAAAGCAGCTAGCGCATGGCTATTAAGTGTTGTGCAGTGGGCATGGAAAATAAAGCTTGGCCTACACCTAGAAAATGAATTTTTAGCAGCCATGCGAGAAAAAGCCGAAACCGGCGCTATAGATGTATTTGCTAAAAACTTAAAAGACTTACTTATGGCCGCCCCTGCTGGGCCGCGTACCACGCTTGGTCTAGATCCTGGTTTGCGAACTGGCTGTAAGATTGCCGTAGTTGATGGCACAGGTAAATTGCTTACAACCCAAACTATTTTCCCTCACGCACCACAAAATCACTGGGAAAAATCGTTACGTACATTAGAGCAACTATGTCGCCAGCATAAAGTAGAACTTATTGCGATTGGTAACGGAACCGCATCACGCGAGTCTGACAAGCTAGTAGGCGAACTGATTAAGGCCAATGCTGAGCTTAAATTAAACAAAATTATGGTAAGCGAAGCCGGCGCGTCTGTTTACTCTGCGTCTGAATTTGCAGCGAATGAATTTCCTAACTTAGATGTGTCTTTACGTGGCGCGGTATCTATTGCGCGTCGCCTGCAGGACCCACTTGCCGAGCTTGTTAAAATTGAGCCAAAATCAATTGGTGTAGGCCAATACCAGCACGATGTATCGCAAAGCCAATTAGGCCAAACACTGACCGCAGTAGTAGAAGACTGTGTAAACTCAGTGGGTGTTGATTTAAATATGGCCTCGGTGCCGCTTCTTACTCGCGTATCGGGGTTAAATAAAACCTTAGCGCAAAATATAGTAAATTACCGCGACACTAACGGCACGTTTACTAAGCGTAGCGAACTTAAAAAAGTTGAGCGTTTAGGACCAAAGGCGTTTGAACAAGCAGCAGGCTTTTTGCGTATTAATCAGGGTAAAGACCCACTTGATAACTCATCAGTTCACCCTGAGGCTTATCCTGTTGTTAAACTTATTTGTGAGCGTAACAACCTTGATGTAAATAGCTTAATAGGCAATAGCGAGTTTTTAAATAAGCTGGTTGCTAATGACTACACCGACGAGAAGTTTGGTTTACCTACCGTTACCGACATCATTAAAGAGCTAGATAAGCCTGGGCGCGATCCTCGTCCTGAGTTTAAAACTGCTGAATTTAAAGCCGGTGTAGAAAAAATCACAGACCTAAAACCCGGTATGATTTTAGAAGGTGTGGTTTCTAACGTTGCTAATTTTGGTGCGTTTGTTGATGTAGGTGTTCACCAAGATGGCCTAGTGCATATTTCGGCAATTACTAATAAGTTTATCTCTGATCCGCGCGAAGTAGTAAAAGCCGGTGACATTGTAAAAGTAAAAGTGGTTGAGGTAGATGCCCCACGTAAACGCATTAGCTTTACTATGCGCTTAGATGATGAAATAGACACAAGCAATAAACCCGCTGCCGCGCCGCAAAAGCAACGCAGTAATCAGGGCCAGCAACCGCGTGCAGCAAAACCAAAGCGCGATAACGGTAACGCCATGATGGGTAATGCCTTTGCCGATGCATTTGCTAATGCAAAAGTAAAAAAATAATACCCTTTTGCTTCATTAAGTGATGACTCCTTAAACTAAAAAGCCGCTCATTGAGCGGCTTTTTTAATTATGCTTAGCTGGTTTTAACCAAATGCAGAAAAACCACTCTCGTTTTGGGGTGAGCTAGTCATTTGATAAAAATTAGCAATACGACCAGCTCGTGCGTCTACTTCTGGGTCGCGTGATTGCTCGGTATTAGTATCGCTTTGAGACTCAGCGGTACTGGTTTCGTTTATTGATAACGCACTTTGTGGCTCTTGTGCTTGCGCTTCATCGTCAGCAGGGGCTGATAATTCAGCTTGCGCTGCGGCCATTTTTTGGGTTGCATCAGCGGCAATGGCTCTATCGGCACTAGAAGGTTCAGCAGGGGCAAGTGCGGCTGCACGTACCGTTTGCATTTTATCTATAGTGGCTTGCGGATCGCCGGGGATTTCAGATACATCAATTTGTACCTCACCGCCAACAGCGTAATTAGTGCCATCTGGTCCACGTTGGTATTCATAACTTGGTGAACCTGCATACTGCCCACCCACCGATGCATGAGCTTGTTCGTGCACACGCACTTCAGTATCGCGCGCTTTAAGCTCTTCAATTTGCTGCTGTTCTAATTCTAGCTGTTGCTGATCTTGCTCTTCTTCGGGGGTGTCTTCGCTTGCTTGTTGGTTTTGTTGCTGTTCGCTATCTGAATCTTCGCTGCCTTGCTGACGCTGCTCAACAGCTTGCTCATCACTGAGTTTACCGGTTGCATCATAGGTGGCGGCTTCTGCACTGCTTGGCAGTTTTGCTTTATCAGCATCGCTTTGTGCTTTGGTTTCGGTATTACTGGCGCTATTGGGTGCAGGGGCAGGAATAACTTCGCGCAGTTGGTTGTCACGCCGAGCGGTTTCAGTATAAACATTGGCGGTGTTTATATTGATAGACGGAAATGGCGTGACAATATTCATAACGTTTAAACTTTAATATCGATTAGCGTACCAAGCACTTCATCTGCAGTTTGAATAGATTGCGTGTTTGCCTTGGCATTAAACTCTTCAACTTTTAAATTAACAAGCGCTTCGTCAACCCGAGCTGGCTGTGCAACAGGCGCTGTTACAGCCTCTTCAGGTCGCGCAGCTGTTAACTGGCGCTGTTGGGCTAGTTGCGTATCGTCTTGCTCTTCAATGGTGGCACGGTTTATCTCTGCGCTTGCTCGTTCTATACCTTGGCTTGCACGATTAAACCCTTCTACACCACTATTAAATACTGAACCAATAGCCATGCTGTACCTCCAAAAATAAATATTGTTTAATTATCGCTCACTTCATGGGCAAAATAAAGCTTTAAACAGTACCTTTCTTTAGGCTATTTTAAAGCATTGATTTAACGGCAGATAAAAACTCTTTTTTATGAGAAATAAACGGTGCATGGGAGGCTTTGTCTAGTACTTCGTATTCAAACTCAGTATTTAGTGCTGCCATTTTATTAATTGCTTTGTAAGGTACCAGCGCATCTAAACGGCCAAATATCGCTTTTACAGGCACTGGGCAATGCGCAAATACGTTGCGTAAATCATCATTTTGTAAAATATTTAAACCCGCACTTAACGCCTCACTTTTAGGCGCGCTGTACTGATTTAGCAAGTGCTTTAGCTGCTTTATATCATCGCGTGCCGACTCACTACCCATGGCCTGAATAGCTAAAAAGCGCTCTATAGTTTTTTCTCGGTGATTAACTAATTGCTCTTTAAATTGCTCAAGCACGCTGGCTTTTATTCCAGGCCAATCATCTGCCTCGGCAAAAAAAGGGCTTGAGGCAACTAAAATTACTTTTGATACTTTATTTGGCCAATGTTTAGCAATATAAAGTGCAAACAATCCTCCTAGCGACCAGCCCATTAATATAGAGCCAGGGCTAAGTTGCTCGCTTACGATTTCAGCTGCATCGTGTAAATTATAAGGACTTGGGGAGCTATTGCTGTTGCCAAAGCCAGGCAGGTCAATGCTGCGCACCGAGCCACTGTATAAAAACGTTAACTCTGGCTGCACTAATTGCCATACGCCTTGGTTCATGCCCCAACCATGTAATAAAACTAACTCGCTTTGCATATTTGCCTAACCTTAACCAAACTTAGCCACATCATAACGCTTACATTGACGAAAGCAACGCAAGGAGCAGCCAATGCAACACTCATTTTTTAATTGGTTATTTCCCTCTTATTGCTTGCAATGTCAGGGAGTTGTTAGTGCTCAAGAGGGGTTGTGCGACTATTGCTTAACGGATTTAAGCGTGTTTGATTTAAATAAACACAGTAATTTATTGCACCGCCCGGATATTGTAGAAATGTTTCCGCATTGCGAATTTGATAAGCTCTTTGCCTGTGCTTTTTATCAGCCCCCATTTGAGCATTGGCTTAAACGACTCAAATTTAATAATCAAATTCACTATAAAAAAGCGCTGCAACAAGTAATTAAACGCCAACTATCGGTGTTTTTTGAAAATTTAACTACCCAGCCCGACATAGCTATTATTTTACCTTTGCACCGAGGGCGCTTTTTAACGCGCGGGTTTAATCAGGTAAGCCAAGTGTGGCAACCGTGTTTGGCAAAACATATTTGTATAAGTAATGCGCTAATACGCAATAAAGCCACGCAAGCACAGTCACAATTATCTAGATCCAAGCGGATTAAAAATGTAAAAAATGCCTTTGTATGTACACAAGATATGAGCGGTAAAACGGTGGTTATTGTAGATGATGTAATGACCACAGGCGCCACGCTCAACGCGGCTACCCGAGTATTAAAGCAAGCGGGCGCTAAACAAGTCTGGGCTTTTGCTACATGTTTAACGCCACTTTAAAGGTGTAGTTAATCACCTCTTACTCTAAATGTGTGGCCAAAAAATAAAGCATTACTGAGTAATCGGCTTGTGCCGTACCAGTATCCTCTAAATACAGGGTTATCTGTCATCGCAATAACACTGCCACGCCCGTATGAGTGGGCCATCATGGCTGCTGCACCGGCAATTTGCTGCTCATTTACACCATCGGTAAACCCTGCTAATAGTGGTTTTTGCGGGTAAGTGAGTATGTTTACAAACGGGGCGGATGATTTTTCTAATAACCAGGTACTATTTTTAAATACAGGCAGCGTTTCACGATTAAGTGAAAATGTTAGTGGATGCGTGGTGTCTACATCGGTATTAAAAATAGCGCCGGCTATACGTTGTCGCCCTGCTAAATGGTCTTTATCTGCGTAATTTAGCCCTTGAGTATTAAAAGCGCTGGCTACATCTTGCCTAGATAAATAATTAGCCTTAAGTAATTGCTGATCAGCTAAAAATTTAGCGCCGCCTTTGTGGCCCCAAATTACGCCGCCTTTTCTTACCCAGCTTTTAATAGCAACTTTATCACTATCGGGTAAGCCCGAATAATTGCCATTAGCTAGTACAATGTGGCTGTAATTATTTAAATCTAGGCTACCTAAACGCTCCATTTCTACTATGGTCGGAGAAATACCGACAAAGCGGTCAAGGTAATACCATACTTCACCCGCTTCGTATTGGCTTACGCCTTTACCGCCCACAAGCAGTACTTTTGGCTCGTTTAATACCGCCATAGTGCGCGAGCCTAAATCGGCGCCTTTCCCTGTAAGGCCCGTGGTAATAGGCTTTATCGCAATACCAAACTGGGTTTGAGCATCGTTTAAAATAGCCACCCAATCAGGGTTTGTTTGCAGCCCTGCGGGGACAATAATGCTGCCAGGTGCAAAGTCTATTTCGGTGGTGCTGCTTTTAGCTGTTAAGGCGCTTAACGCGACACGCGCTTTAATGCCTTGCTTTAGCAAGCTATTTAGCATTTTAGGCGCTAAGTAATCGTCCCAGGCAAAGCCAAATGCATAACTTTGCTTTAACGCAGCAAATGATGGTTTAACTGCTTTTTGCCACGCAGTGCTGGCTACTTCTAAGCCCCAACTACTTTTTACTTGTGCAAACTCTAAATTAAAAGCGTGGGCGAGTGTCCAGCCCGACACATCATAAAATGTGTTATCGGCAAAACTTTTTTGCTCACTAAAAATAGCTTTTACTAAACGAAACTGTGGCTGAGCTAACGGCACAAAATAACTTTGGGTGCTAAAGTTTTTGCCATTGGCTTTTAGCGCTTTTGTAAGTGGATAGGCATTAATTTGATGCTGCTTTAACAGGTTTAAAAATAGTTTAATCCGGGTGTTGTCTTTAGCGCCCTCAACCACATAGCCTTCAAAACTTTCATCATCAGCTAAATCAACTGCTTGGTTATAAAATTTAGCCTGATAGGTTAATAGCGCCTGACGGTTATCTACCGCTGCTTTAAAGGTTGATAGGCTTGTTAATAACTGATTTTTAATAGTAAAAGGAAACGTAAGCGTACCATTTATGGTTTCTTGTACATGCCCACGCGAGCTGGCTTGCTCAAATAAAATACCTATACCGCCGTTTACATCGGGGTAGGTTGAACCCTTGCCGTAATAAAAATCGTCAAAGCTTTCTTCGGTAAAATAAAGGGCATTATTTTTATCTAAAGTTTTAGCATGGTAATTGGCTATAGCTTTAGTAAGCGTTACGTTTTCATCTGGGGTAATTGGGTGCTTGCGACTGGCAATGCCAGGTTGAAAAAAGTAGCTGCTGTTTGGCCCCATTTCATGAAAGTCGGTAAGAATATTTGGCTTCCATTGATGAAATTTAGCAATGCGTGCACGCGACTCTGGGTGTTGTAGTAATAACCAATCGCGATTTAAATCAAACCAATAGTGATTTGTACGGCTACTTGGCCAGCTTTCTACGTGTTCACGCGTTTTAGGGTCGCTTGATAAGTTCATCCCCCGATTACTATTAGCCCAATTAGCAAAGCGAGCCAAGCCATCGGGGTTAAGTGAAGGGTCGAGCAAAATAACGGTATTATTTAATAGTTTTTCTATTTCTGGGCCTTGCGCTGCAGCAAGGTAATACGCAACCAATAAAGCGGCATTGCTGCCTGATGACTCATTGCCATGCACACTGTACCCCATCCAAACTACAGCAGGCTCATTTTGTGTGTTTTTAGCTTGCTCACTGTTTGTTAAACGGGCTAAGTGCGCTTGGCGAATTTGCTCTAAGTTAGCTAGTTTTTCAGCGCTGCTAATACTTAGCATCACAAGCGGACGTTGCTCGTGTGTGCGCCCTATTACTTCAAAATTTATACGATTACTTTTTTGCGCTAGAATTTCCATATAACGCACCAGTTGGTCGTGCCTTACATGCCACTCACCTACTTCGTAACCAAGTACGTCTTGTGGGGTGGGTATTGTTTTATCAAACTCTACATCTTGTTCAAAATAATACGAAAGTGGTTTTGCCATACTTGAAAAGCTAAGTATTGCCACCATTATAGTTACTATCCAGCGCATATAAATCACTCTAAAAATGTTTGTTATTTGCACGCTAGCATTGCTTAAAATAGATGCCAACT
>NZ_DJHW01000137.1:10202-65948 GCF_002433295.1 Pseudoalteromonas sp. UBA6610
AAGTATAGACGGTTTTATGATTTCTATTTCCGAAACAGCACAAGCGCATTTTGCTAAACTTTTAGCAGATCAAGCACAACAAACTAATATTCGTGTGTTTGTTGTAAACCCTGGTACATCACAAGCGGAATGTGGTGTTTCTTATTGCCCAGAAGACGCCGTAGAAGACAGCGATATTCGTCTTAACTTTAATGGTTTTGATGCCGTAGTAGATACAGAAAGCGCTCCTTTTTTAGAAGAAGCTGAAATTGATTTTGTTACCGACAAAATGGGCACTCAGTTAACTTTAAAAGCGCCTAATGCAAAGGCACGTAAACTAGGTGATAACGCATCGCTAAATGAGCGTGTTCAACACATGCTAGAAACCGAAGTAAACCCACAGCTAGCTAACCACGGTGGCCAAGTAAGCCTAGTTGAAGTAACCGCTGAAGGTATTGCAGTACTTCAATTTGGTGGTGGTTGTAATGGCTGCTCTATGATCGATGTAACGCTTAAAGAAGGCATCGAGAAAGAAATGATTGCAAAGTTTGAGGAAATCACCGGTGTTGCCGACATTACCGAGCACCAAGCGGGCGATCACTCTTATTACTAAGCAATAATGTTAAAGCCGCTTATTTATCGCTTAGGGAGTAACCCTAAGTTGAGTTTAACGCGCTTTTTTCGCGGCTTAGCACTGTTTGTGCTAGCCGTGATATTTATTGCCCTTGGCTACTACACTCACTTTAGTTTACAAATTATAGGTGTGGTTATTTTAATCCCGGCATTATTTTTTGCTGCATGGGGTTATAGCGGTATTTTTGCCAATCGTTTCTCGCAAGTTTTAAAAGATATGGAGCCAAAAGATCACGACCCCGACCTATGGAAATGACACGTTCGCTTAATCTAGCAGCTGATTAGTTGCTTTTAACTGCAAATACTTAATAATTAACGTAACGCCGCGCATAAGCATAAAGCAGCTCATAGCCAGCCATAACGCATTATTTTGCCACTCTATAAACACCCAAAACACCCCAAAAAAGCCAACAGCAGCAGAAAGAATCATACTGTTACGCATATTTTTTGCCCGTGTAAGCCCTACAAATACGCCATCAAACAAAAAGCAGCTCATTGCTAACATAGGCAATACTATTACCCACGGTAAGTAATTTGTCGCAGCTTCTATCACCTCGGGTACATTGGTTAAAAGCTTAATAATAGCGCTGCCAAACACAGCAAAAAATACGCTGTAAAGCACGCCAAAAAGCATCCCCCAAAACACACTTATTTTTACCCATAATCTAATGTTATTAACGCTTCGCTGGCCTTTAGCTTGACCAACTTTGGCTTCGCTTGCATAGGCTATTCCATCAAGTGCAAAGCTTACTAACATTAAAAAGTTAAGTAACACGGCATTCGCTGCAAGCGTTGTTTCGCCGATGCGGGCGCCATAAAAGGTCATAAAGCTAAAGCATAATTGCAAAATTAAAGAGCGAATAAATATATCTCTATTTAAACTAAGTAGCTCTGCCATTTTGCTAACACTGAGCCAATTGGGCACGCTTAGCTCCACGCCTTGCTTTTTAGCGAGCTTAATCACTAGTAGCAACGCAAAAGCCAACGCGCTGTAATCTGCAATTAACGACGCCCACGCTGCTCCCGCTACTGCCCAGTCTAAATACACCACAAAATATATATCGAGCACTATGTTGGTAATATTGGTCACTAGCAGCAAGTAAAATGGCCCTCGCCCATAATGTACGCCAAGCATCCAGCCAAGCAGCACTAAATTACAAAGTGCGGCAGGGGCACTAAATATACGAATACTAAAATACTGATATGCTTGAGCAAGAACCTCACTATTTGCGCCTGATAAAAATGCAATGGCTTGTTTTATCAAGGGTGATAAGGCAATAAGCGCTAACGCCACACACACGGCAAGTAATAAGCTGCGTTTTAAAAGCGCTGCCAACTGTGTTAAGTTATTTTGCCCGTATGCTTGGGCCACTAACCCTGTGGTGCTCATACGTAAAAAACCGGCGAGCCAAAATAAAATAGAAATAACAGCTGAGCCAAGTGCGATGCCCGCTAAGTAATGTGCGCTACCTAAGTGGCCAATAACAGCGGTATCAACAATTCCTAACAGTGGGACAGTAATATTTGATAATATCATTGGACCCGCTAGCAACAGCAAGCTTTTATGGTGTGCCTTATTATGTTTAAGAAATTGTTTCATTTAGTTTTAATTACTCTCATTTGTTTATCAGTACGTGCTCATGCGGCGGTTATTTTACAGTATCACCATGTAAGCGAAACCCTTCCGGCTGTGACCAGTATAAGCGCAAATACGTTTACCAAGCATTTGAGCTACTTAAAAGAGCATAATTTTAATGTTATTGCACTAAATGAGCTAATAAGAGCTCTACAACAAGGCAAAACCTTACCTGAGAAAACAGTCGCTATCACCTTTGACGATGGTTACAACAATAACTACGAACAAGCAGCGCCTATTTTAGAAAAATTTGGTTACCCCTATACTATTTTTGTAAACCCTACCCTTATTGATGAAGGCAAAGGCTACGTAATGGGGTGGGATAAATTAAAAGAGCTCGCAGGCAAAGGGGCGTTAATTGCCAATCACACTGCCCAGCATGACTACCTGCATATTAAGCTAAAAGGTGAGAGCGATGCACAGTGGCAAGCACGTATTAAACAAGATATTTTGCATTCTCAACAGCGTATTAAAGAAGAAATAGGCCACGATTATAAATACCTAGCGTACCCGTATGGTGAGTTTAATAACAAACTACAAGCGCTTGTAAAAGAGCTTGGCTTTGTTGGCATTGGTCAGCACTCAGGCGCTGTAAATAAAAACGCTAACTTTACCCGCTTACCGCGCTTTCCAGCCTCCGGCTTTTACAGTAAATTAGATACGTTAATTACAAAATTAAACTCTCGGGCGTTTAGTATTAAAACCCTAGATTACCAAGACAGTGTAACCTCACAAAACCCACCAACGCTCAGCATTAAGTTTGAAATGGGTGATTTTCATAAAAGTCAGTTTGCGTGTTATGTATCAAGTGTTGGGCAGGCTAAATTAACTTGGATAAACGACACAACTGTAAAAATTGACTCGCCAAAGGCGCTAAATAAAGGCCGTTCACGCTTTAATTGTACCGCCCCTTCTATTGAGCACCCTGGTAGTTACTATTGGTTTTCGCAGCCGTGGGTTATTCAGTAGCAATTACACCTTTATAGCCTGATGCAATAAGCGCTGGGTTACTTTATCAAGCGCAACAATTTCGTGAGCGGCGCCTAAATCAACCGCCGCTTTGGGCATTCCCCACACCACAGAAGAAAACTCATCCTGTGCAATGGTGTAACCACCCGCTTGTTTAATGCTAAGCAAGCCCTTTGCTCCATCGCTCCCCATACCGGTTAGTAACGCTGCCACAATGTTTTTTGCGCCGCACTCAAGTAACGAGTTAAATAATACATCTACTGCCGGTTTATGGCGGTTAACAGGCTCAGAATCATCAAGCTCGCAATATAAACTTGCCCCTCTTTTTTTTATGCTTAAGTGTAAACCACCAGGGGCTATATAAGCCCATCCCGCAGTGAGCTTGTCGCCGTGCTGCGCTTCTTTTACGTTAATTGCACAGGTGCGGTCCATACGCTGGGCAAACGAGGTACTAAATACCGGAGGAATATGCTGGGTAATCACAATCGCAGGGCAATTGGTCGGCATTTTTATAAGCACTTCTTTTATTGCTTCTGTGCCCCCTGTTGAAGCCCCTATCGCTATTACCTTGTTTAATAAAAATTGTGCATTGCTAGGTAAAGGCTCACTTACGGTGCTTACCTTTTTAAAACTTCTTACCCTTGCACCTGCCGCCACACGCACTTTTTGCTGCACAACATATGCATATTGACTCATTTGCTGCTTAACATTCACCGTTGGCTTAGCAATAAAATCCACTGCACCAAGCTCAAGTGCTTCTAACGTGATAGGCGAGCCTTGCTGGGTTAGTGTAGAAATCATCACAACGGGCATAGGTCTTAAGCGCATTAGGTTTCTTAAAAAGCTAATGCCGTCCATTTTTGGCATTTCTACATCGAGGGTAAGCACATCCGGATTGAGCAATTTAATCATTTCTCGTGCTTGATAAGGGTCTTCAGCACAGCCAACAACCTCGATATCGCTAGCCTGAGATAATATTTCGCTCAGCAAACGCCTTATCAGTGGTGAATCATCTATTATCAGAACTTTAACCATTACGGCTCCTAAAACAGCTCTATGTTAGTCTCGGTGGCTTTATCTTGTTGCTTAAGGTTTTGCAGGTAGCGCACTTCGCGTTTTTCAATTGTGTTATTGTGCAAATTCTTCAGCTTTTTTACGTGGACTTTGCCCGTATGCGGATGAAAAAAAATTTTTCGAGGCCACGGCCCCCCCATATCTTTTGCAACAAGATTGAGCGACTCTTCCTGAATATACGCATTAGCAAAGCTAATATTACCTATCCCTATGTCGGTCATTGCGCTAATTATTTTGCCGCCACCAAAGAGTTTTATTTTTAAATTTTTTCGCGCAGCACCACCTTTGAGTACTTCGTTGATCAGGTATTCCATTGCCCAATTCCCGTAGCGGCAGCTCAAACTATGGGCACTGTTTAATTCTAGGCCTTTTTTTACTGGCAACATAAAATGATTTACGCCACCTATACCGGCTTTTTCATCGTAAACACACGCGGCTATACACGACCCAAGCACTGTAGAAATAAGCTCATCATTTTTTGATACATAAAATTCGCCAGGTAATATTTTTGCCACCACGCTTGTGCGCCCTGCATCCCAGTAACGTTTTATATGTTCAAACCCTGGGAGCACCGGCCTAAACTGTGCGTGCATTGTGTTGCTTTTGATACATGGTTTTCCCTAAATTTTTAAACTCAGAATGCTCTTTTCCCATACTCTCTGAGTGCCCTAAAAACAAATAACCGTCACGATTAAGTGCATTTGCATAACGTTTAAACAAGGTGTCTTTTGTTTCTTTATCAAAATAAATAACCACGTTACGACATAAAATTAAGTCAAACTGCCCTTTCATAGGCCATTCTTGTAAAAGGTTAAGGCGTTTAAAAAAAATGTGCTTATTTAACTGTGGTTTTACTTTATATGTTTGCCCATCTTTGCTTTTTAAAAACCACTTTTTAAGTACATTGTTTTCTAAGCCATTTACATTAGCCGCGGTATAAATACCCGCTTGTGCTTTGGCTAATACATTAGAATCTAAATCGGTTGCTAAAATTTTTACATCCCAAGAACTTGGGAATAAATCGGCAAGGGTTATTGCTAAGCTATAAGGCTCTTCGCCTGTAGAGCAACCCGCTGACCATACGCGTACTCGTTTTGTTACTTTGTTACTGCTAAGTAACTGCGGCACTATGGTGTTTTTTAAAAACTCAAAGTGGTGGGGTTCTCTAAAAAAGGAGGTTAAGTTAGTGGTAATAGCATTAATAAATGCGTCAAACTCAGCCTCTTTATTATTGTGTAAGTACTCTAAGTATTGAGAAAAGTTTTTAAGTTTATGCTCTCTTACCCTTCTTGCTAAGCGGGAATACACCATTTCGCGTTTATGATCGCCAAGCACAATCCCGCACGCGTTATAAACTAAAGTGGCAATGTCTTTAAAATTTTTATCGGTACATAAAAATTCTTTCATTGTCATACCATCCCTTGTAAAGCAGGCTTGCTAGGGTATTAACTAGCAAGCCAGTAATGACTAAAACTCTTCCCATTCATCTGCTGAGTCTAGAAAGTTTTCGCCTTTGGGTTGGGTATTTTTTAAATAGCCACTAGGTTGGCGCGCAGGGGGCGCTGAGCGTTCAAAGTGCGTATTTGGCAATGTGTTCATGCCTTGCTGCCCGAGTGAAAAAAAGTGCAATAACTGACGCATCTCGTTTGCTTGCTCAGCCATTGACTCGCCCGCCGCAGACGCTTCTTCTACAAGCGCCGCATTTTGCTGGGTCATTTCATCCATTTGGGCAACCGCTTTATTAACTTGCTCAATGCCTGCGCTTTGCTCTTCAGAGGCCTCGGTTATATCCGAAATCATTTGCGTAACACGTTGTACGCTTGAAACAATTTCTCTGAGTGTTTCGCCCGACTCATTTACAAGCACAGAGCCATCGGTAACTTTTGCAACGCTGTCTCTAATAAGCTCTTTAATTTCTTTGGCTGCTCCAGCTGAGCGCTGCGCTAAATTACGCACCTCACCAGCAACAACGGCAAAACCACGGCCTTGCTCACCCGCTCTGGCTGCTTCAACGGCGGCGTTAAGTGCCAGTAAATTAGTTTGAAAGGCAATTTCATCAATCACGCCAATAATGTCTGCAATTTTTTTACTCGACTCGTTAATGGCCGACATACTCGTTACAGCTCTATTAACTACTTCACCACCTTGAATTGCTTTCTCGCAGGTTTCTTCGGCTAAATCGTTAGCGACTTTTGCGTTATCTGCATTTTGCCTTACAGTACTGGTCATTTCTTCCATACTTGACGCGGTTTCTTCAAGTGATGAAGCTTGTTCTTCGGTACGCTGGCTTAAATCGGCGTTGCCTTGCGAAATTTCCTCTGCGCCACTGGCTACTAACGTGGCCGATGAGTTAATTCGGTTAATCACATCGGTCAATTTATCTGCTGTGGTATTAGCATCTTGCTTGAGCTTATCGAACGAGCCTTGATACTCTTTTTCTATCCGTTTTGATAGGTCGCCATTGGCCATTGCATCAAGCATTTGCGCGGTATCACTAACGGCATCATCCACAATTTCAACTAAGCTGTTTAAGCCCTGCGCTAAGCGTAAGAAAAAGCCTTCTTTACCTTTTTCATCTACTCGGGTTTCTAAATCGCCATTACCTGCATCGCTGACTAATTGTGCAATTTCTTTTTCTATTGCAACTTCGCCCGTTCTATCTTCCCACTCAACTACGGTGCCTATGCGTTCTTGTTCTGGTGTAAAAATAGGGTTTGCAACTAAACCAAAGGTACGCCCGCCTACTTTTATTTCGGCTCGGTAAGTTGTTGTAAGCTTAGCTAGTAGGTTTTGTTGATGAGCCGGATTTTTATGAAATATATCAATGTTTTGCTGCATTAAATTGGTGCTATCAAAGTTTGGCAGCTCCTTTTTCAAATCATCTTCAGCAATACTCATCATCGATTTAACCGCGTTGTTCATGTATACAATTACATTTGAAGCATCGGCTATCATGGTGTTTGTTGCTACGGTATCAAGGGCTTGTTTTACTCGTAAGTTTTCTTGTGCTTCAGCACGTTCTTGCTCTGCTTTTGCTACGCTATCGGTAATATCTTCCCACTCAACAATGGTGCCTAAATGCTTACCTTCATGGTTTATCCACGGTGTAGCAATTAAACTAAAAATAAGCCCCGCTAAACGTAACTCAGTTTTATAAGGTTGTTTTAAGTTTTTTAATAGTTCGCGTTGATGAGCTGGGTGCTTATGAAAATCATCAACACACGTGCCTATTAAATTATCAACAGAAAAACTAGGTAGCACACCTTGCAACTCAGTTTCTCGCGCTTTGAGCATTAACTTAACCTGATCGTTTACAAATACAATATTTAGGTCTTTATCGGCAATCATCACATTGGCTTGGCAAACAGTTAACGCACTTGCCAAATCGGCAGCCTTTTTAGACTCGCGCTCTAGCTGTTTTTGCGCGGTGATATCACTGGCGTATTTAATAACTTTATAAGGCTTGCCGTTTAAATCGAAAATAGGGTTATAAGAGGCTTGAATCCATATTTCTTGCCCTTGTTTGCCTATTCGCATGTACTCGCCCGAGTCGTACTCGCCTCGTCCTAACTTATCCCAAAATTGTTTATACTCGTTTGTTTTAGCGTATTCTGGGTCGACAAATAATTTATGATGCTGGCCTTTTATTTCGCTAAGTTGATAGCCTAAACCATTTAAAAAATTGTCATTAGCAGTAATAATTGTGCCATCAAGATTAAACTCAATCACCGCCTGAGATTTACTAATTGCCTCAAGTTGGCCTTGCGCTTCAGCGGCCTGTTTCTTTTGTTCGGTAATGTCGGTAGCAAATTTAATTACTTTTAGCACTTGCCCTTGGCTATCAATAATTGGGTTATAGGTAGCTTGGATCCATACTTCTCGCCCTCCATTAGCAAGACGCTTAAACTCATTAGAAATAAACTCACCACCGCGCAAGCGTTGCCAAAAATTTTTATACTCGCTGCTTTGTGCTTCATCTGGTTCAACAAACATAGAGTGGTGCTGCCCTTGCACTTCCTCTAAACGGTATCCCATTGCATTTAAAAAGTTTGAATTAGCCGTAATTATTCTGCCACTGGGTTCAAACTCAATAACCGCTAATGATTTATTTAATGCATTAACGATTAAGTCATTACTTGATTCTGACTGCTTCGGATTACTAAACCATCCCATGCCCATCACCACCTTTATGTTTGTTTTTGTTGCTACATAGCGCTGTGGCTATATATCCATTGTTCTTTGTAAATCAATTAACGAGACCATTTTTTCGCCCACGTTCACCAACCCTGCGACATATTCACAATTACTCGAATCAGACAGGCTAGGGACGGGCTTGGCGTCTTGCTCTGTAATGCTGTAAACATCTGACACCGCATCTACTGCGATGCCCATTATTTTTGAATCGTTTTCAAAAATAACTTTTACAACAATAACAACCGTTAATGGCCCATATTCAGTGCTTGGCAAGCCAAAACGTAAGCGTAAATCTATTATTGGCACTATGGTGCCGCGAAGGTTTATCACTCCTTTAACAAAATCCGGCGCGTTGGGCAGTACGGTAATTTCTTCCCAACTTCTGATCTCTTGCACGGTTAATATATCTACGCCGTATTCTTCGCCAGCCATAATAAAGGTTAAAAACTGCTTAACGCCTTGCTGTTGCCCTAAATCAATTTTGTTGTTTAGCTCGCTTTGTTCACTAATCATGAAGCCTCCAGAGGTGTTTTAGATTCTATGATTAGCTCTTGGCTACCTGGTTTTTTGAGCCCTGATAATTTTATTAAGCCGCTAATATCAACAATTAACGATACACGCCCGTCGCCTAAAATAGTTGCTCCAGACACCCCATCTACTTTTTGATAATTGGCCTCTAAACTTTTTATTACTACCTGCTGCTGCGAAAGTAAGTCATCTACCAGCAAACCCACTTTTTGGTTGTCGGTTTCAACAACCACCAGCAAGGTTTTGTCTAATGACTCTATGGCGTTTTGATGATTAAAAATTTGATATAAGCGTAAAATAGGAATGTATTCGTCACGCAGCCTTAGTACATCTAAGTCTTTACCCACTCGGCTTACTTTAGTGATATCAATCTGTAGCGATTCAACAATAGAAATAAGCGGAATAATATAAGTATGCTGGGCAACTTTAACTAATTGCCCATCTAAAATGGCAAGCGTAAGGGGCAGCCTAATTGTAAAGGTAGAGCCAACGCCAGGCGCTGATGAAACCTCAACCGAGCCATTTAAAGATTGAATATTGCGCTTAACAACATCCATTCCTACACCACGCCCAGATAAATCGCTAACCGCATCAGCGGTAGAAAAGCCAGGCATAAAAATAAGCTCGTTAATTTCATCATCTGTTAAATTACAATCAGCGGTGATCAGCTCATTAGCAATGGCTTTTTCTTTAATTTTTTGCGTATTTAAGCCTTGCCCATCGTCCATTATTTCTATAACGATATTGCCACCTTGATGAAAGGCATTTAAGGTCACAGTGCCCACTGGGTCTTTACCTGCGGCAACCCGCTGTTCAATTGTTTCAAGGCCATGGTCGAGCGAATTTCTGACTAGGTGCACCATAGGGTCAGATATTTTTTCCATTACCGTTTTATCTAGCTCGGTTTGCTCGCCTAATAATTTTAACTCCACCTGTTTATTTAGTTTTTGCGCTATATCGCGCACTAAACGCGGAAACCGGCTAAATACAAAGTTAATCGGTAACATGCGAATACGCATAACATTTTCTTGCAGGTCTCGGGTATTGTGCGCCAGTTGTGCCAAACCTTCTTGTAATGACGTAATGGTCGATTCGCTAATTTCTTGCTCGCTCAACTGATTTAACATGGCTTGTGTTATCACCAGCTCACCAACCATATTTATTAACGAGTCTACTTTGTCTATTCCTACTCTTATGGAGGTAGACTCTGGTGCTGATGTTGGCTTTTTATCGGCTGTGGGTTTGCTTTTAGGTTTGTCGGGTGCTTTTTTAGCATCGCTAATAGGCGGTGTTTGAGCTATGCTATCGTTGCTCTTTTCATCAGCGTTTGCGGTGTGAGACGTGTCTTCATCAAATAACCCGCCACAAAGCTCTATTTTTATATCGGCATCATCTTCTACCCATTCAAATACCTCTTTAATGGCGGCTTCTTTTTCGCTGGTATTTAAAAAAAAGCGCCAGTGTAAGTAGCACTCGTCACTGCTTAAATCTTTAATATCTGGGATATCGTCTAAAAAGGCCTGTGTTTCAAGCTCGCCGAGTTCAGCTAGTTCGCTGATCATAAATAAAGGCTCGTTGCCTGTTTTAAAAAGGTGATGATGCGGTTTAAAATCAATTTGAAAGGTATTTACCTCAGCAGCAGCCGTTACTTCGCTTGCCTCACTTGGGGCTGAATCAGCTTGCATTTCGAGTACAATTTCAAACTGTTTTTTTAAGGTTGTAGCGTGTGATAAATCAGGCTCTTGCTCTGCTTGCAGCTCACCGAGTAACCCACGCAAGCAATCAACAGCTTTAAGCAATAAATTAACGTGCTCGGTGGTGAGTTCGCGCTCACCTTGGCGTATTTGATCCAGTAGGGTTTCTAGCACATGGGTAAACTCAGCAACAGAGTTAAAACCAAAGGTGCCACTGCCCCCTTTAATTGAGTGCGCAGCTCTAAAAATAGTATTTATTGTTTCTAAGTCTTCTTCGCCGGGCTCTAAATTTAATAGCTCGGCCTCCATTGTATCTAGGCCTTCAAAACTTTCTTCAAAGAACACTTCAAAAAATTGACTTAAATCTATACTCACGCCGCACTCCTCAGTTAACGAATTACTTTTTTAAGTACCGCTAGTAACTGATCCGGGTTGAAAGGCTTTACAATCCAGCCTGTTGCGCCAGCTGCTTTACCTTCTACTTTTTTATCTAATCCTGACTCTGTGGTTAGCATAAGTAGCGGCGTAAATTTGTAATCAGGAAGGCCTCTGAGCTCTCTGATAAGCGTAATGCCATCCATAATGGGCATATTTACATCTGAAATTACCGCATCAAAACTTTGCTGCTTGGCAATCGCGAGGGCTTCGCTGCCATCTTTTGCTTCGGTAACATCAAAACCTGCGGTTTTAAGCGTAAAGCTCACCATTTGACGCATTGACGCAGAATCATCAACCGCTAAAATTTTCTTCATATAAACCTCTAACCTTTACTTTCAAGTGTTAAATATTGACTTAAGCCAAGTTGATTAATGGCGTTTTGAAGTGCATCACTGCTGCCTACCCATACAATTTTATGGTGTATGGTAAGTAGGTGTTTTTGTAAGGCACACAAAAGTTGAATTGACGCGGTATCGGCTGAAACAACCTGACTGACATCTAAACAAATATCGTTGTTACTATTGAGTTCTTGTAATAAATCTTGGTGAAGAGTCTCTACTTGCATAATCGCAAGTTCGCTTGGAAGTTTTAGCATTTTTTCAGGACTTTCCCTGTCAATTCAATTCATAACAAAAGCTTAGCCTTAGTTATTAAAATTGCCATAAAAGGCTCAAAAAAATTAATAAAACTTTTAAAAGTGGCGCTAAAAAGCAAAAAAGGAGCCTAAGCTCCTTTTAAAATTCGTGAAAAGTTTAAAACTAGTTTTTATAGTAATCCGCTATTTGTTTAAATTCGCTAATGAGTTGAGTGGTATTAATAAGGGGCACATTTCCTTGTTGGAACTCAGGCTTAAATATGGCTCTTACCGCTCCATTTGCATCAACTAAAGCCACCGAAGCACTATGATCGACCGCATATTCTGATTCTTGTGAGTCACTAATGGCATAAATTAGGCCAAGCTCTCTAACCACTGGGAATAGGTTTTTGTGCTCACCCGAAACAGCTAAAAAGTCAGGGTTAAAATAATCAATATACGCTTTGCGCTTTACCGGCGTATCGCGTTGAGGGTCTACCGACATAAACCAAATTTGCAGTGGGTATTCGTTATGTAACTTTTTATACACGCTGTTTAGTTTAGCAAGCGTTAATGGGCAAATATCTGGACAACTGGTATAGCCTAAAAACACTAAGTTCCACTGCCCCAAAAATTGCGCTTTGGTGACTAACTCACCGTTTTGATCGTTAAGAGTAAAATCAGAAAGAGGCTTTGCTTGCTCATACACTAAGGCTTGCACATCGGGTGCACTATTTTGCTCTGAGCAAGCGACTAATAAAAACGAAAAAATTACAACTAAGCTAATCCGTAACTGCTTCATAAAGGGAGCCATTTATCTATAAATAAGATCACGAAGAGTACCATTAAATGCACAATTGAAAAGCGAAATAAGTCCATTGCGGTGTCATCGCTCGGGGCTAATTTAAGCTTAACCGCTTTATACAAAAAGAGTGCATTGAGCACACATGCGCCTACTAAATAAATACCGCCCGACATACCAATTAAATAAGGTAATACACATACAAGCGCCAGTAATATGGTGTAAGCCACAACACACGTTTTACAAAAGTCGATACCGTGAGTTACTGGCAACATAGGAATTTTAGCGCGTTCGTAATCGCTTTTGCGTGCTATTGCCAGTGCCCAAAAATGCGGTGGGGTCCACGTAAATATAATCATTACTAGTAACCATGGCGCGGCTGCCATTTGATTGGTTTCAGAAACCCAACCCAATAAAGGCGGCATTGCCCCAGCCAAGCCACCAATCACAATGTTTTGCGGTGTGGCACGCTTTAAAAAAGAGGTATAAATAAAAGCATACCCAACTAATGCAAACAAAGTAAGTACGGCTGTTAGGGTGTTTGCCCAAAGCATTAGCATTATAAAACCAGCAACCCCTATCACGCCTGCAAAGCTTAGCGCATGGGTTTTACTAAGCCGGCCTTTGGCTACAGGGCGGTGGCGTGTACGCGCCATTTTTGTATCTATTTCGCTATCAACAACATGATTTATTACCGCCGCAGCGCCAGAGAGCAAACCAATGCCTAATAAACTAATAAATTGTACTGCAATGCCTCGCCCTACATCAGGCGCCAGTGCCAAGCCAACCCAGGCAGTAAGTACCAACATAGCCACTACTTTAAACTTGCTAATAGCTAAGTAATCTTGCAGTAAATTATAAGCACGTTGAATAAAAGGGTGTGCGCTAATAACCTGTAGTTCTTTTTTGTCGAGTGTGAGTGCCATAATTATTCCCCTTTAAGTGCGTGCTTTTAGGTAGTAACACAACCTAACCATAGTCAATAACAAGATAGCTGCCATTAAATTGTGCGCCAGCGCCACTCCAAGCGGAAAGTGCCAATGCACCACCGCAAGCCCCAAACTAATTTGGCAAAGTAGCGCAACAAGCACGCTGACAGTACAGTGTTTTATTTTTGCAGATTGCGCCTGACTGTATATACGCCACATAATTAGCGCCAACACAATACATGTAACTAGCGCCCAAATTCTGTGTAGTAAATGAATAGACATACGCGCCTGTTGCGATAGCACTCCGTACTCATAATTACTGTGCTCAAGCGGCAGCTGAAACACACTACTGAGTGAAAATGGCTGCGCATAACTACACAGCGGTAGGCCATTACAGTGTGGCGCCGCATAATTTGCTGCAAGCCACCCACCTAATGCAATTTGAATAACCAACACAGCCAATGCAACTAAGCTCAATGAAAAATAGCCTTTAGCGCTACTATCTCCGCCCTCTATGGTTTTACTGGTTAAACGTAAGTATAAAAGAGTGATTAGCGATAAAATACTAAATCCCCCCAGCAAATGCCCCATTACAATGAGCGGTTGTAAGTTCATAGTAACGGTCCACATACCCAGCGCAGCCTGAAATATAACTAACAACAATAAGGCTAGCGGTAATTTAACCGGTGTGTTTGAGTAATGGCGCTTTACAAAAGCCAACACAAATAGCGCTAAAATAAGCAATCCCAGCGCGCCTGCAAAGTAACGGTGGATCATTTCTTTCCACGCTTTGGCGGTTTCAAACATCATATCTGGGTAACTTTGGGTAGCCAGTGCGATATCGGCTTCATGCTTTGGTACAGTTAAAAACCCATAGCAACCGGGCCAATCAGGACAACCAAGCCCTGCGTCACTTAAACGTGTATAAGCACCTAGCCCTACCACCAACAGCGCAAGTAACCCCGTTGCAAGTACCCAGTTTTTATAATTTTTATACATAGGAATCTCCCATTAACAATGCGCTATTAATTAGCTTGAACGAGAATAATTAAGCAGTTTTTTTAAATCTTTTAATAAACCTTTTTGCACTAAACGGTTTTCTTGTGGCTGCTCTTTAAACGGATACTCAAGCACCACTAACCCCATATGATCGATTAAATATAAGCTAGCGGGCTGCAAATTTTGTTGCGCGTTAAAGGTTTTCCAAGGAATGTTTTTAACTTTTGGTGCCCCCATTACAGCCATATCAACCTTGCCCTGATTTTTTCCTAAGGCGATATATAAGTTATCAAGCGCATTGAGCTGCTCATTGCATGAAGCATTACATTTATTGGAGTAATTAAGCGCAATTGTCCATTGCTTAGGGTTATGCTGCTGCCAGTTTTCAAGCTTTACTTCGTGCTGTAAAAACTCGCCATTATTGGTAATGGCGCTCGGCAACCAGTCTAGTTTTAGCGCACCGTATGCAAGTACTAGCGGTACAGCGCAACATACAACAAACAAAACTAAGGGGTTATTTTTCATTGTTAGTCCTCTTTTTACTGGCAAAAATGGCCACCACTACACAGGCTAAGGCTATTAAAAACCATTGCACTGCATACGCTTGGTGCTTTTGCGGACTCATCACCACCGCTTTATAATGCGGTATAGCTAGCGCATCTCCTGCACCTTGACGATAAGCCATAAAATTAAATAACGATTGATTACTCTGCTCACTTAGCTTTTGTAAATCTATTGATTGAATTCGTTTTTGAAGGTCTTGTTTTGTCGAATTGGTTTGTAAGTTAAAGCTCGTTAAATTTCGCTCTTTTATCTGCGCTTTAAACGTAATATTACGTTTAGGAAGTTGGATGTTAGGTAATTCGCTGCGTGAAATAGGCGCTTTTACCCACCCTAAATTAACGAGTAAAGCGCCACTTGCTTGGCTTGGCTTAAATAACACCAATAAATCGTAACCGACTTGCCCTTGGTAAACTTGGTTATCTAAAAGCCAGTATTGCTGATTTATTATTTTTCCGACAAGCTCAACCACTACACCTGTTTTATTCCACTTTGAAGGCATTGCCTGTAATTGCTGCCAGCTCATTACGCCTTGGGTTTGCATGTTAGCTATAGCTGTTAGCTGTTGCTGCTTTTGCTCAGCCCTTGCTAATTGCCAATACCCTAAACGTACACATACCAGCACCACAGCTACCACAACGCAAAGTGCGATAAATGAGCTAAGCTTTTGTTTACGCCTTAAAATTAACTGCATAAAGGGTCAACCCAGTGATTATTAAAATTATTATTGTGCTGCTGTTACTATTTATACTTTTCAACTTGTTTAGAGCGCTATTTATTATGGTGACCGATAAATCTGGCGGTCGGCCTATGTCGCATTTTTTAGGCCGTCGCGTGCTGTTTTCTGTGGTGGTTTTGGTGATGGTGATAGCCGCTGTAAAACTTGGTTTTATAAAGGCTAATCACTCACCATTAGCCGTTACAACACATACACAAAAACAAATAAACACAGCCACACCACATCAACAAAATGCCAGTACCAAGCCGCTGCTTGAAACGCAAAATGTTTATCTTTCGTAAAGTGGCCTTTTAAAATACGCACAAATACAACAAACAAAATAATGGCGCCAAGGGTCACATGTATGCCATGAAAACCTGTCAGCAAAAAGAATGTATTCCCGTAAATGCCTGCATCTAGTGTTAAGTTTAAGTCGTTGTAGGCATAAATATATTCTTCTACCTGCAATGCTAAAAAGCACACACCCAATAAAATGGTTGCCCCCAGCATCACTTTTAGCGGTTTACGCTTATTGTTTTCAATGGCTACGTGAGCAAAATGCAAAGTAACCGAAGACGCTAATAAAATAAGCGTATTAATAAGGGGTAAGCCTTGCCACCCCATAGCTTGCGTGGTTTCACCTGCTGGTGTGGTTAGTAGTGGCCATACGGCCTCAAAGGTAGGCCAAAGCACCTCGTTGGTCATCGCATTATTCCCAGCGCCGCCAAGCCAAGGCACCGACAGTATGCGGGCGTAAAATAATGCGCCAAAAAAGGCCATAAAAAACATAACTTCAGAGAATATAAACCAGCTCATTCCTTGTCGAAATGAGCGGTCCATTTGCGCTGAATATAAGCCCTGGTCAGACTCGCTAATTACATTTTTAAACCAGCTAATAATCATATACAGCAGCACTGCAATGCCTGCATATAGCAGGTACACACCGCTGCCCCCTTCACTTTCTAAGTTCATGACTGTTAAAGCCGCACCCACTGCAATAAAAAATAACGCCACCGCGCCCACTATGGGCCACGGGCTTTGCTCGGGTACGTAGTAGTTTTCATAATCTTGATTCATGTTACTTGCTCCTAGTTTTACACTAGACATGCAGGCTAGTTATTACTTGCTACTAGCTGCTCACTAATATCAAATACGGTGTACGATAAAGTTAGCTCTTCTACATCGCTCGGCAGTGCGGTATCAACATAAAAAAGCAGCTTAAACTCAAGCTCTTCACCCGCTTTTAGGGGTTGTTGATCAAAGCAAAAGCACGCTATTTTATGTAAGTACTTGGCTGCCTTTCCGGGCGATACAGAAGGCACCGCTTGCATTACTTTATCGATATCACTGGTGTTTTTTGCGCTAAACATTACCTCACGCATGGCACCTGGTTTCACATCAACACTGTATTCTTTAGATTTAACAATAAACGGCGCACCACTTTGAGCATGGGTTGTAAAGCTCACACCTATTTCTCGATTTTGTGCAACCTGTGTACTTTGTTTAGCTTGCTCAAGCGATGGCTTGCCATTAAGCCCAGTTATGTCGCAGAACACGTCATATAAGGGCACTAAGGCAAATGCAAAAGCAAACATACCTATACAAATAAGAATTAGGCGCTTTAATAGCGGTGCATGTGTCATTATTTAATTTCCGGCGGCGTAGAAAAAGTATGATACGGCGCAGGAGAGTCCACTTCCCACTCTAAACCTTCAGCACCATCCCATACTTTTGCAGGGACTTTATCGCCCCCTCGGGCACATTTAATTACCACCGCCACAAAGAGTAACTGCGATAAACCAAAGGCAAACCCACCTATGCTTATGATTGCGTTAAAATCAGCAAACTGCAGGGCGTAATCGGGAATACGGCGCGGCATGCCTGCCAGCCCTACAAAATGCATAGGGAAAAACAATACATTTACGCTTACCAGCGACAACCAAAAGTGCCACTTAGCCAAGGCAATGTTGTACATATTGCCCGTCCACTTAGGCAGCCAATAATAAGCCCCCGCCATAATCGAAAATATTGCCCCCGTAACTAACACGTAATGAAAGTGCGCCACCACAAAGTAAGTATCGTGATACTGAAAATCAGCAGGGGTTATAGCCAACATCAGCCCCGAAAAGCCCCCTAAGGTAAACAGCACAATAAAGGCAATACTAAATAGCATGGGCACTTCAAAACTTATTGACCCTCGCCACATAGTGGCTACCCAGTTAAATACTTTTACCCCTGTAGGCACCGATATCAGCATGGTCGCGTACATAAAAAATAGCTCGCCAGCAACGGGCATACCGGTCGTAAACATATGATGCGCCCACACTATAAAGCTCAGTAATGCAATAGAGGAGGTTGCGTAAACCATTGAGGCATAACCAAATAGTTTTTTACGTGAGAATGTAGGCACTATGGTCGAAATAATACCAAAGGCGGGTAAAATCATGATGTACACTTCGGGATGACCAAAAAACCAAAATATGTGCTGAAACATCACCGGATCGCCGCCGCCTGCCGCATCAAAAAAGCTGGTTCCAAAGTATTTATCGGTGAGCACCATAGTGACCGCTCCGGCCAATACGGGCATAACAGCAATTAATAAAAATGCGGTTATTAGCCATGTCCAAACAAATAATGGTAGCTTCATCCATGTCATGCCTGGGGCACGTAAATTAACAATGGTCACAATAACGTTTATTGCGCCCATAATTGAGCTAATCCCCATAATGTGCACTGCAAACACAAACATTGCGGTGTTGTCGTTACTGTACGTTGTTGAAAGCGGCGCATAGAACGTCCAGCCAAATGCGGGGCCGCCTCCAGGCATTAATAACGATGCCAATAAAATTAAAAAAGCGAAGGGTAAAATCCAAAAGCTCCAGTTGTTCATTCTGGGCAGTGCCATATCTGGCGCGCCAATCATAAGCGGTACCATCCAGTTAGCAAGTCCCGTAAAGGCTGGCATTACAGCACCAAACACCATAATTAAACCGTGTACTGTGGTCATTTGGTTAAAAAAGTGTGGGTCTACCAATTGTAATCCTGGCTGAAATAACTCAGCCCGAATAACCATGGCCATTGCACCACCAATTAAAAACATAGTCAGCGAAAAAATTAAGTACATGCTGCCAATATCTTTATGGTTTGTTGTGTATAACCAACGTTTAAAACCTTTGGCTGGGTGATGGCCGTGGTGAGCGTTATTGGCGTTAGGTTGTTCTACTATGCTACTCATTAGTTCGCCTCCGCATCAAGTGCTGCCTGAATTTCACTAGGTTGGATGACATCACCCGTTTCATTACCCCACGCATTACGTTTATAGGTAATTACCGCTGCAAGTTGTTTAATTGAAAGCTGCTTTGCAAATGCCTGCATTGCAGTTCCTGGGCGGCCATGAATCACTACATCAATGTGATCTTTTATATCACCCAAAACAATGGGGCTGCCTTTTAGCGCAGGAAATACGCCCGGTAAGCCCATACCTGTGGGTTGATGACACGCAGCGCAACTTGCCATATACACTTGCTCACCTAGTGTCATTAGCTCTTCTTTAGGAATTGTTGTCTCAAGCAATGCTGCATCAGCAAGTGCGGCTTTTTGCTTAGCTTGCTTAGCATCTGCAAGCCATGCGTTAAAGTCCTTTTGCGATTTAGCTTCAACCACCACGGGCATAAAACCATGATCTTTACCGCACAGCTCTGCACACTGTCCTCGGTAAATACCTTCTTCGTTAATGTTGGTCCACGTTTCGTTGATAAACCCCGGGTTGGCATCTTTTTTAACGGCAAAATCGGGTACCCACCAAGAGTGAATAACATCATCAGAGGTCATTAAAAAACGCACCTTTTGATTAATTGGCAGTACTAAAGGTTTATCAACCTCAAGTAAGTAATTGGGGTTTTTATTAGCAAGGTTGGCTATTTCGTCTTGAGGGGTAGATAAAATAGAGTAAAACTCTACGTCTTCACCCATATATTCATAATGCCACTTCCACTGTGACCCTGTAATTTTAATGGTTAAGTCGGCCTTACTGGCATCTTCCATCGCAATGAGGGTTTTAGTGGCAGGAATTGCCATGGCAATTAAAATAACAAACGGAATGGCAGTCCAAAGAATTTCTACTTTGGTACTTTCATGAAATTGGGCAGGAACTGCCCCTTTAGATTTACGGTGATGAATCAGTGCCCAAAACATTATTGCGAACACTATCACCCCAATCACACAACATATTAAAAATATGGTCATGTGTAGCTGATATACATTATTACTTATATCGGTTACGCCCTTGCGCATATTGTATTGGCTATTAGCCAGCACTTGCTGCGGGAACATAATCAACACAAGCCACAAGGTAGAGGTCAGTTTACCCATGTGACGGCTCCTTTGATGCTATTGCGAATGCAAAGCGAAGAGGCATACGGCTTAAACGCCAATTCGTTATTTTTATTTTTTAACCAATCTTATTTTTGATTGGTATCGCTAGGACAACAAAAGGTTTGTGTATATTGTGTGTTCTCATAACTAAAAAGCTGTGAGTTATTGTTAGTCCAGCACATTAATGATTAGCTAAAAAACGTACAACAAGCAAGTTTTAGTATAAAAAACAATCAAGTGATATTTTAAAATTGAGTAAATGACGGCGTATTAAATTGTTATTTAACAGCCAAGATACGAGCAAAATTAAGGGATGTAACACGCCTAGGAAGATAAAAGTATGAGTGAAAAAAAGTTTACAGCCTAAATAATTTTAGGGCGCTTTGAGATGGTGGAAGGTCTGTTTTTAAAACAAAAATGCACACTTAAAAGTGCGCATTTATAAATATTACTTAAAAATAGTTAAAAATTACATCCAGTCGGCATTTCTTATTACGCCAACGGCTAACCCTTCAATATTAAAAGATTCGTTTTCAAGGTCTACTTCAATTGGCGTAAACTCTTCGTTTTCGGCGTGTAATAATACTTTTCGGCCTGCTTTTTCTAGGCGTTTTACGGTTACGTCTTCATCTACTCGTGCAACCACAACTTGGCCGTTTTCTGCTGTTTGAGTACGGTGTACGGCAAGTAAGTCGCCATCCATAATACCTATATCTTTCATACTCATACCGTTAACACGCAGTAAAAAGTCGGCGGCTGGTTTAAACATAAGTGGGTCTATTTTACAGTGACTCTCAACATGTTCTTGCGCCAAAATAGGCGAACCCGCTGCAACTCTACCTATTAATGGTAGACCTAGTTGCTCAGGCTCCTCTTCTTCAACCAATTGAATACCACGGCTTGCGCCTGGTTTCATTTTAATAACACCTTTTTTGGCAAGCGCTTTTAAGTGCTCTTCTGCGGCATTGGCACTTTTAAAACCGAGTGTTTGCGCAATTTCGGCACGTGTAGGAGGCATACCAGTGTCTTTAATAAAAACTTTTATTAGTTCGAGTATTTGAGCTTGGCGTTTAGTTAATGGTCGCATACAACTGGTTTTCCATACAGTACATTTAACTGTGAGTATATACAGTTAAATAAAAATCGCAAATTTAAATTGTGCTTTAAAATAGCTAAATACACCGCACCTGGATAAATTTTAGGTAATTACAGACGTTCAGTATTTAAAATGCTATAAATTTGCTTTCAATATAAAGGAGTAATTATGAGTATTTGGCATCAACCCATTACATTAGAGCTTTGCAAACAGTTAGATGAGGGAATAAACGGCCAAGGCACGCTAATGAAAACCATGGGCATAGAAATAACCGAAATAGGAGATGATTACCTGGTGGCTACCATGCCCGCCATTCCTGAGCATCATAATCCTATTGGTATGGTACATGGTGGCGCAAATGTGGTACTTGCCGAAACCGTAGCAAGCTACGCCGCTAACTTTGTAGTGGACTTTACAAAATTTTATTGTGTTGGACAGGAAATTAGCGCCAGCCACTTAAAGGCCTCTCGAAATGGCACTTTAACCGCCGTTACTCGTGCATTTCATATTGGTAAGCGCAGTTCTGTATGGGAAATAAAAATAACCAATAGCCGCGGCGAGCTTTGCTGCGTATCAAAAATGACCGCAGCGGTTGTCGAGCGCAAATAATTAACTATGGCTACTTTTCGATAGGGTAAATCGTTATTTCCATACCAGCGCCAATTGCAGATATACGTAGCAATGTATCTGCATGTAGAGCTTGGTTAAAACACTTAGGCGACGTGCCCGACTCAAAGCCTATATCAAACGTTCTGCGCGAACAGCTTAGCCACTGTTTAAGCGCATTACGTGAACACGACTCTATTAATTCACATAAGTGGTTGATTGCTTTGTCTGGCGTGGTTATATCACCTGAGGCTTCAATACGCGCCAATTGACGATATTCGTCTTTGTCATAATGCAAAACCATCGCGTTTTTCTTTAAGTCTGCCACTAGGGCGCTAATATCTTGTTTAGACTCAAGCTCTAGATCTACATTTAAAAATTGAATTTCCGACATTGTCTGCTTTTTACCCTCTTATAGTTTCATCGCAAACTTTAACGCAGTTTTACTTTTATACCAAATCAACAAAGCGCTAAACATGGCTTTATTCATAGAAAATACCTGTTTAAACGCCATTGGCACCTAATTTGCCTTATAAAACGAGTTAGGCTAGTTACGCTTAATTTTACCGTTTATGTATGAAAGTTATACACACACTGTGTAATTAAACGCTTCAGGAGGACAATTATGGTAGATCATGGCCCGCAAATTAAAAACGACGATCAGTACGATGCGCTTCGAGATGAAGGCATGAGCAAACAAAAAGCCGCGCGCATTGCTAATAGCAATACTCATAAAACCGCAGTTAAAGGCGGCAAAGCCTCAAAGTATGAGCAGCGCACTAAAAAGCAGCTGTACAATAAAGCTAAAGAGCTCGGCATTAGCGGCCGCTCTAAAATGAGTAAACAAGGGCTAATAAATGCCTTACGTGAGCATTAAACACAGCCTCACTGATTTTTTACCGCTCCTTTTTATTATTTTTATAAAGTTAGAGTAAGCTTATGAATAACTGCGACAAAATGCCGCAGTAAAAGCATGGGCTGCTGTAATACACTAACGCTAAAAATAATAAGAAGCACAAAATGAGAAAACAACTATTTAAGCGCGCTCGAAAACTACATAAGTGGCTAGGCTATTTACTTGCCTTACAAATTTTAGCTTGGCTGTTAGGCGGCTTAGTAATGAGCGCGATACCACTTGAATACGTACACGGTAAGCACCTTGCTAAGCGCATACTTACAAACCCATTTACTCAAGCAGACTACCCTACATCACTCGATAATATTACTGCCCAAGTGCCTAACCCCACGCAAATAGTGTTTGAGCACTTTTTAACGACCCCGCTTATTACTGTTATTAATACTGACGAGCAGCAGAGCTTTAATGGTTTAACGGGGCGCCCTTTTCAGCCACCCACTAAAATACAAATTACCGCTAATGCACAAGCGCATTTACTCATCGACGCTAAGCCAATTAACACAACGCTTTTAAAACAAGGCACTCGAGAGGTGGGATACAAAACAAATGTGTGGCAAGTACAATTTAACGACACCTTTAATACCACGCTGTATTTAAATGCAATTAACGGCAAAGTTATCACCGTTCGCAGCACACTATGGCGCATATTCGACTTTTTTTGGATGTTACACATAATGGATTACGACGAGCGAGAAGATTTTAACAACCCGCTTCTCATCAGTTTTGCAGCCACCAGCGTACTATTTTGTTTATGCGGTATTATTTTATTAATACAAAACGTTAGGCTAAAAAAACTTACACGTGTTGGTCAATCAAAATAGGGTTGCCGTCTGGGTCGGTAATAATAAAACTTTTATCACCCACAGGTTCAACCTGGATATGAGCGTTTTGAAAATATTCGCTAAGCGCATCAACATCCTTAAACTCTGTAACGGTTTGTGCGTTTTGATCCCAGCCAGGATTGAAGGTCAGCATGTTTTTATCAAACATACCCGAGAACAAGCCAATTAAATGCTCACCGTTTTTCATCACTAGCCAGTTTTGCTCTATCTCACCTGCAAACTCGCTAAAGCCCAACTTTTCGTAAAACGCTTTTGAGGCTCTAATATCTTTAACTGTTAAACTTATTGAAAAAGCACCTAGCATAGTCATCTCCTCGCTATTTTTATATCAGTATAGAGTGTACTAAGCATTGCGGATTAAAATTTGTTCAGGCTTTATCTTTTAGCAGCAAAACTTTAGACTAGCGCCTCCTGTAGTTCACGTATGTGATGGATATGCTTAAATTTATTTTGGCCTTTGTGGCTTGTTGTATTTGTTTTTCTGCATCGAGTGAAGGATTTACCCGTTTTTCAACGGCTAAAAGGCACTTAATTAAAACCCTACCCGAAAACGCCAAAAGCCTTTACTGCGGCTGCGACATTAAAAAACAAGGTAAAAAGCTAATCCCCGACCCTAGCAACTGTGGTTATATTCCACGTAATACGTTAACTTCCTCTGGCAAGGTTAATGTACGTGCACTGCGTATAGAGTGGGAGCATATAGTGCCGGCGTGGGAATTTGGTCACCAGCTACAATGCTGGCAAAACGGTGGCCGTAAAAACTGTCGCAAGGTCAGTGCTAAATTTAGAAAAATGGAAGCCGATATAAACAATTTAGCCCCTGCTATTGGCGAAATTAACGCAGATCGCTCTAACTATCGCTTTGGTATGCTTAGCGAAAACGCTACCCAATATGGCCGCTGCCAAGTAAAGGTTAATTTTAAACAACGCGTTGTAGAGCCTCCTTTTTATGCCCGTAAGCGCATTGCCGACACCTACGCCTATATGCAAAAAACATACGGCTTAAAAATATCAGACAAACAACAAAAGCTATTTGATGCTTGGCAAAAACAAGCATTTGCAGATAGAAGCAGCGCAAGTAAGCTGTAGCACACCTAAATGTATACACTCATTTACATAATTTAGGGGTTAATACGTTGAATAAATGAGCGGGTGTTGTAGTATTTTAAACAACTTATTTACAAAAAGTAGTTTTGTATGTTTAAAAATAATAAAGCAACACTCGCTATTATTGCTGCACTTTCAAGCCTAACGCTTGTTGGCTGTGGCGGTGGTAGCAGCATGAATGAAACGCCCGACCCAGTCGTCACACCTCCTGCAAGCACAGCCCCAACTTGGACGGCAGGTGTATTTGAGCCATCGGAGGAGTTAAAAAACTTTTGCGAAAACCCACGCACAGGTAACGATCCGTTTAATAATAATGAGCCCTACCCTGACCAAGCCGGTTCGGCCCTTTACGAAAAGCTTTGGCTTCGCTCGTGGAGCGACGAAACCTACCTTTGGTATGATGAAATAGCCGATAACGACCCTGAAAACTTTGCTACAGTGGCCGATTATTTTGCCCAACTAAAAACCGAAGAACTAACCGACTCTGGTGATAAAAAAGATAATTTTCATTTTTCAGAGCCTTCTGAGGACTACTTTCAAGAAGCGCAATCAGGGGTAACCTCAGGCTATGGTATAAATTGGGCATTTATTGGCGACCCAGCTGATAGAATTTTACGTGTTGCCTACCTAGAAGACGACTCACCAGCAAGCCAAATTGGTTTTCAACGTGGTGATACCGTACTTGAAGTTGATGGCGTAAGCATTAATACCAGCACACAAGCAGGCGTAGATACCTTAAACGAAGGCTTATTTAGCCCCACTAATGGCGACTCGCACACCATCGTGGTGCGCAGTAACGATGGCGCTGAAAAAACCTTTAACGTAACTGCCGGCAACATAGAGCAAACACCGGTTCAAAACGTAAAAACCATTACCACTGCAAATGGCACTAGCGTAGGGTACATGCAGTTTAATAGCCATATAGGTATTGCCCAAGAAGGCTTAATTGCTGCCGTTAATAAATTTAAAACCGATAACGTAGAAGAGCTTGTTATCGACTTTAGATATAACGGAGGCGGTTTATTAGCGCTTTCTTCGCAGCTGGCTTACATGGTGGCGGGCAGCGCCAACATTCAAAACCGTATTTATTACCAAACTCAGCAAAACGATAAACAACCGGTAGAGTCGCCTTTTCCGTTTATAGATGAAGAAATTGATTACTCAACTTTTTTTAGCACTGGCGAGAGCCTCCCTGATTTAAACCTATCTAAGGTATATGTGCTTAGTACATCGGGTACGTGTTCAGCATCAGAAGCCTTTATTAATGGCTTAAAAGGCATTGACGCCGAGGTGGTGCTCATTGGCGACACAACCTGTGGTAAACCATACGGTTTTACCCCAACACATAACTGTGGCACCACCTATTACACCATTCAATTTAGCGGTATTAACAGTAAAGGGTTTGGTGAATATGCAGCAGGCTTTACGCCAACGCCTACACCACAGTTTGATGCTGATGTAAAAGGCTGTGTAGTCAGTGACGACTTTGATAATCAATTAGGCGATCCAAACGAAGGGATACTCTCTACTGCGCTTTATCATATTGATAATAACGGCACGTGCCCTGTTAGCACCGCCTCTGCGAGTATTAAAACGCAAGTACAAAGCGCTGCTGGCGATAGCAAGCAGCTATTACCTTTAAACGCACCTAATAACGTTAACCGTGGCAATATGGATTTAACCTGGCCTACGTTAAATAAGGATAAGTAATGGCTAAACTACTGGCAATATTAACCTTATTATTTATTGGAGGCTGTAACAGTATGAGTAATGCCACTGCTAAGCCTGCACTACTTACCGAGGTAAACCCAGGCGTTATAGCCACGCTCCAGCAAGCGATTATAAAAGCAAAGGGCGGCACACTAGTTACACTGGCCGACACCGTTTTTACTAAACGCAGCGAGCTATTATTAAGCCATGGAAATAGTAAAGACTCAAATGGTATGCCCATAATGGGCGCGCATAATATCAAGCCAGAAAAGTTTGTTTTACAAATAATCGGCAAGCAATGCGTGCTTTATTATCCTAAAGAAGATATATCTATTGCGCTTAAAAACGTAAGTTGTAAAGCACAATAAAATACTATTAAAAAGGCACACAGCATTTATGCTGTGTGCCTTTATCGTTTTTCACTTGGTTTATAAGTCTTGATGCGGACCAAACACTTCGTAATGAATATGCTCGTTTTTAACGCCTAGTGCCAGTAACTGGCTTTTCACAAACGCCATAAACCCAGCGGGGCCGCATAGGTAAAAATCGCCATTTTTAAGAGGTAACTGTGTTTTTATGGCAGTTAAGTCCATTAACCCTGTAAAATCAGCCCCTTCACTACTTTGATTAAACCACGTAATAGTTTGCAAGCTGTTATAAGCCGTACTTAATTCATTTAAATAGTGTGCAAACGAGTGCTGCTGCGCATTTTCGCACGCATGTAAATACATAATATTTTGCTTAGGGTTATCGCTTAATAGCGTTTCGAGCATCGCAAGCATTGGGGTTTGCCCTACACCTGCTGAAATAAGTACCGCTGGGTTTTTACTATTTCGTAAAAAGAAATCACCTGCAGGCGGGTATAGTTCAACTACGTCGCCTTGAGCTAGTGAGTGTAAATAATTAGACACCATGCCAGGCTTTGGCTGTAGCTCTTTTTTAACGCTAATACGGTAGTTTTTACCATTGGCTTTTTGTGAAATAGAATACTGGCGAATTTCTTCATATTCAGCGCCCGCTGGTTTAACTTTAATACCTAAATATTGGCCAGGTTTATGGGTAATCACCGCTTTGCCATCAACCGGCGTAAGTGTAAAACTTGTTACGAGTGCTGATTCAACCTGTTTATTGGTTATTTCAAATTGGCGTGTGCCCGCCCAACCACCGCGTGTATTTTTACTGTGCTCATATAAAGCCGCTTCTTCGGTAATACACATATCAGCAAGCAGTGCATATGCTTCACGCCAAGCGTATTCTACATCTGGTGTAAACTGCTCTGGTATTAGCTCTTTTAAGGTGCCAATTAAGTGATCACCAACAATGGGGTAGTGCTCTGGTAAAATATTTAAACTGGTGTGTTTATGGTTAATGCGCGCTAATGCCTCTTTTAACACCGCTAAGTTATCAATGTTTTGAGCGTATGCCGCTAAGGCGTTAAACAAAGCAAATTGCTGGCGCCCAGTGTTTTGGTTGCTCATATTAAAAATATTTTTAAGCTCTGGGTTATGGCTAAATAGTCGCTTATAAAAATGATCGGTCACAACCGTGCCGGCTTGCGCTAATAACGGAACAGTGCTTTTAACAATCTCAATGGTTTTATCAGATAACATAATGTAGTCCTGTAGGTAAACTAACCACGGCGCCCATCAACACGGCGGCGCGTTAATATAGGTGTGCAGTAAATTAAAAATAACAAAAAAGCCACTAACCACAGCAAGGCACTGATCTGCCAAGCAAAGTGTGGCGCAATAATTAAGGGGAGTATGGAGCGAGTAATAGCTGCCACCAGCACAAGCGCAAAAGCAACAGATATATATTTAGGTGTATTAAGCGTACGCCCTGTATGCCCTAGCGATACACGGCTCATCATGGCTAAAATCATCATCCCTATTGTGCCAATAGTGATAAGGTGGAGCGCATCTTTAAAATGTACTTCGCTTGTGTGAAAGCTAAATGCAATCATCATTAAGCCAACACCTAAAGCAGAATAAGAAAAATGCAAAGACCATAATAAAGGCACTTTTAGCACGTTTGCATGCCACCAAAGTTTTGCTCGAATTAAGTGAAGCGCAGCCACTATTGCAACAATGAATGCAGGGCTAATTGAGCTTAAAAATAATTTACTGATAAAAAATAAAGTAATTGCCAATATTGATAAATACAGCAGTGCTTTATCAATTTTAGGAGTGCGTACTTGCTCGCTAAGCGCTAAGCCTTTAGCTGTAAAAAAAGGAATAACCCGCCCTGCTACAATGCCGACCAGTAAGCTGACAACCAGTACCGCAGTGTCAACCACAGCTAATGCAAGCTGCATGTTGTTATTTAAAACAAGGAGTAAATAAAGAGTATTAAGGGCGCACAACACGCTTAAAATAACTAAAAACGGGTAATTATTTTTACTGCGTGCTGTTATTAGCATATTAGCCAGTGCCGTAATTGCCCCAAGCCACCATGCTAGCTGTAGCAAAGTAACAAGCCATAAATTAGCATTAGCAAAATCAGGCAGCTTTATAAAAAATGCTAAACGAGCACTTATCCATACAAAAGTAAGTAGCATAAGTGCTTTGCCACTTATACTTTCAACGCCTGTCCAAGTTTGTGCCGCGGTAAGTAAAAAACCGACTGCTACCACTCCTGCAAAGCCGAACAGCATTTCGTGCGCGTGCCAAAGTGTGGCTGGCATGGTTAAGTGCCAACTAGCATAGCCCGTTAAAATAAGTAGCCAATACCCTATCGATAAAAATGCCAGCAAACCGCCTGCTAAAAAGTAGGGTCTAAATGCAAGCATCCATAACGGCCATTGTGTTACGTGATGAATAGCTATGTGTGCTGGCATTGGCTCTGTTAAATTTAGTGGGCGCATTAGCGTACTTCCTGCCCTAAACCATGTTGCGCAACACAACGCAGCACATAACTAACTTTTAAAATAGCTGCCACTACAATCGTACTAATATGCGCTGATATTTGTACCTGCATCGAAAAGTGCTCTGCGTACGGGTAACTAATTAAAATGCTCACAACCATACAAATAGCGCTAAGCCCTAATACTGCATTAGCAGTAAATAATAGCGATTTAAAAAATGCGCCTAACTCAACCTGGTTGTTTACATTATTTAGTGTAAGTGTGTTCATAACTACCTCAGTAACCATTAACGTTACTTAGCTATTACACATAGCGTGCCAATAAAATAAAACATTAATATTCAGAAAGTTAAATATAAACACTTTACAAATTGAGTCTTTATGACACACTCTAATTTAAATAATAAAAACACAAATAGGTCATTTTGACATGAACCAGCAATTCAACCTTACCCAAGTGGCTTTAGAGCTTGCCCAAAGCACGCTGCACGAGCACAGCTTTGATCAATTATTGGCAACGGTTGAACGTGTAATACCTAGTGATGCCAGTGCATTACTTGTCGTGCAGGGCGAGCAACTTAAGCCCTTAGCCATCAAAGGTCTGATGCCCGACAGCCTTGGCAGGCGCTTTAAAATAGCAGAGCACCCACGATTAGCGGCCATTTGTAGTGCAAGCCACGCATTACAGTTTGCACACGACTGCCCCCTGCCCGACCCATACGACGGCCTGCTGCTGGCCAAAACGGGCGATATTCCTGTGCATGCTTGCTTAGGTTTACCCCTTTACGATAAAAGCACTTTGCTAGGCGTGCTTACATTCGATAGCTTAAACGCAAATGCCTTTAGCAGAATTAGCGCAGATACACTCAGCACCTTACAAACACTGTGCAGTGCGCATTTTAAAACAGCCCTGGAGCTTGCCCATTACAAACACCATGCACAGCATTCAAACGCCCTTGTACAAGCGCTAACGCGTGATGCACTTACTCGCGATGGCGGCGAAATTATTGGCCAAAGCCCTGTAATGCAAACGCTAAAAAATGAAATAAAACTCGTTGCAGCCTCTAATTTTAGTGTATTGGTGTTAGGAGAAACGGGCGTAGGAAAAGAGCTAGTAGCGCGTAATATTCACTTAAATTCTGCCCGAAAAGATCAACCGCTGATTCACTTAAATTGTGCCTCACTCCCCGAAAACCTTGCAGAGAGTGAGTTTTTTGGCCACGCCAAAGGCTCATTTACTGGCGCACAAAATGCCCGCCAAGGTAAGTTTCAGCTAGCTGATGGCGGCACGTTATTTTTAGACGAAATTGGCGAGCTACCATTGGCTATGCAAAGTAAATTATTACGTGTGTTACAAAGTGGTGAAATTCAAACCGTTGGTGAAGACACACCAAAATATGTGGATGTAAGGGTAATAGCAGCCACTAATCGTGATTTAAAACATGAGGTAGCGCAAGGCCGCTTTAGAGCCGATTTATATCACCGGCTAAGTGTTTACCCTATTACCGTGCCGCCACTTAATAAACGCGAGCACGACATAACTTTATTGGCTGGTTATTTTATTGAACAAACTGCCCGTAAATTAGGTATTAAACAATTAAAGCTAAGCACTGAAGCGCAAGTATTGCTCAACCAATACAGTTGGCCTGGTAATGTACGCGAGCTTGAACATGTTATTAGCCGCAGCGCATTAAAGGCTAAGCAAAGCCAGTGGCAAAACCCAATAATAACAATTACAAGCGAGCACTGCGATTTAGCCCAACAACCAAACAACAACGCGCACGTTAGCACGCCAATTACCGCCCACACTGCCCATCATCAGCCTTTAAAACAGGCCGTTGAATCTTTGCAATTTACGGTTATTACCGAGCAATTAAAACAGCATAATTATAATTGGGCAGCTACTGCACGAACCCTTGAACTCGACAGAGCCAACCTAGTTAGGCTTGCCAAACGCTTAGGCATTAAAGTTAAAAAAACTATTTAACGTGTGGCATGTTACTAAAGTAGGTTTTTAATAACGCAGCAAAGGCTTGCACTTTGGCCGTGCGGTGTACTAAATGGTGAGTAACCAACCAAGAGTCAAACTCCCAATGTAATTTGTCGTGCAATATAGGCACTACGTCGGGGTTATTTTCTATAGCGCTTTGATGCAACCCCCCTATGCCTAAGCCTTTAATAACCGCGCGCGCCGCTTCTGAGGTTTCTGATACTCTTAATTTAATTTGCGACTGAGGAATAAACTCATCAACCCAGCTAAAGTAAGGTACACGCGCATTAAATCCCGCAATACCCGATATAAAATTATGCTGCTTTAAGTCATCTAAGGTTTTTGGCATGCCGTGTTTAGCAATATAACGTTTGTGGGCATATAGGCCGGCCGATAGCTTAGCTAAGTGCTGCGCTATATAGTCGCCTTCATCAGGTTTGGGGCCTACACGTATTGCTATATGGGCTTGTCCGTGGTCAAGCCTTAGGCGCTTTTGCTCTAAAATCACTTCTAGCTGCACTTGCGGATGCAATGTTTGAAACTGCTCACACACGTTGCTTAGCATATCCATAAAACCACTTACGGTAGTCAGTAACAAGCTCCCTCTGAGCTCACTATCGGCTGCGGCAATGGCATTATGTAAACCTTCGAGTGAGTTATCTATTGCTTGTGCGGTTTCAAATAATTTTGCCCCGCTTTCGGTTACTTTATATCCGCGCGCATGGCGATGAAACAACCGTACATTTAAGTTTTTCTCTAAGTTATTTATGCGTCTCAACACTGTGCTATGGTGCACACTTAGTGCCTCTGCTGCGGCGGTCAAAGTACCTAGCCTTGCCACTTCAAAGGCAACTTTTACGTCTTGCCAGTCGTCAAATTTTATTGCCACGCTACCCGCCTTCTACTTATGTGCATATACGCACATAAGTGTTGCGTTTATTCGGGTTTTCTACAAGCAAAAATTTGCTACATTAGTGTCATACCCAACCAATAAAAGGTCTAAATTATGTCAGCACCAAAAATTATCGCGCTCGCGGGTAGCCTGCGTAAAGATAGCTTTAACCAAAAACTTATTAACGAAGCAGCTCGTTTTGCTCTGCAAACCGGTGCTGAAGTGGAAGTAATTACACTCGCCGAGTTAAATTTGCCATTATTTAGCGAAGACATTGAAGCGCAAGGCACACCTACCGATGCACAACTATTAAAAGATAAACTGCGTAATGCTGATGGTATTTTACTAGCAAGCCCAGAGTACAACGGCTCAATTACTGCTGCACTTAAAAATGCAATTGATTGGGCGTCGCGAACTGAGCAAGGCGCAGTCCCCGCATTTCGCAACAAAGTAGTGGCGTTATTTGCTACATCACCGGGTGGTTTGGGTGGTTTGCGCGGCTTAAACCATGTACGCGATATTTTAAGTGGGATTGGCTCGTTAGTACTTGCCGATCAGCTCGCTATCCCATCTGCATTTACTGTATTTGACGAAGATGGAAAAATTAGCGACCCTACCACAGCAGAAAAAGTTAGCGTATTAACGCAGCAGCTCGTTTCTGTTGCTAGTAAATTAAGCTAATTTTTACGATTGTGTCGCTGCTAATTTAGCAGCGATAAAATCGGTGTGCGCTACATATAAAAGCCCAGCCACTTTGCGTATTACATACTCTTCTTGAGGGTCTATCTCTCCATCGGCATACGCCAATCGCCATAATAGCTCAATTATTTCAATGCGCTGCGCCGCACTGCAGTGATCGTTAATCTGCTTAGAAAATTGAAAGTAATCAATAGCCCCATCTAAGCTACCAGCGGCATTGTTGGTGAGCTCATCAACTTCCGATTCTGTTAAATTAAAGTATTTTTTTAAGGTTACAGTCAGGGTGTGTTGTTCATTATGGTCGAGCTTAGAATCAGCACGCATTACTTCAATAAGCAGCGCAGCAACCGCTGTTTTTAGATCATGCTGCTCTATGCTTGGCTGTTGCTCGTCAAAAGCGGCAAACAGTTGTTTTATTTGTTTGAACATCACATATTCTCTTTTTGGGTGTTAGACTTAACTTAAATACATCGCACTTAATGCTTTATTAATGGGTATTAAGTTCGCAAATTAAAGGATACATTTTTATGAAAGGCTTATACACACCGCATTTAGTTGTTGGCGCTGCATTGCTAGCCTTTTCTGGTATAGGGAGCGCCTTTGCAGAAGTGGGCGAAAAAGAAAAGTCATACGACTTTGATAACAAAGTACATTACTACCAAACCAAAATTAGTGAAGACAACTATAAAATAGAAATACAATCAGACGATTACAAACACTTTGCTAATCAAAGTATGTTTTTACTGCGCCACGCAGACAGATTATGCCGCGGCAGAACCTTTATGTTAAAAGTGCTTGAAGGCGTGCAAGAGTACGAACGTTTTCCTACTAAACCACGCGCTTATCAACCACCATTAAACGTTTTACTACAATGTGACGCACCCGAGAAAAAAGAAAAATAGTTTATTTATCGTAGCCCCATGGCGCTGCTGGTGGAGTAATTGGTTTAGTTAAATCAAAGTCCACCTTAAACTCGCGCCCTTGGCGAATTAACCGATACGTAAAAACCTCAGGATAAATATACATTTGCCATGTATTACCTGCCGACTGCGCTATCCCTTGTGCTACAAATAACTCTTTAGAATATTGGTCGGCCGGGAAAGACTGCATTTGTGCAAAACCCGCTTCAAGGGTATGACCGCCATACATAGTTGAAACATCGTCGCTGCCATCTTCATGGCGATGATCGTGCTTTAAGCTCAAACCACTGCCCGTTTTAGTAATGATCCATGTACGCGATGCATCATCTCCCACATGAAATGGGACTTGTAGCTCGCTATCTGTGCATTTACGAACATGCATAATTAGTTTTTTATTCTCAAATGAGCTTGGGCCTTTTGCGTTATCTACGCTTACTTTGCCCTCAAACGCTTTACCACAATGCGCAGCTATATTATTAAAAAACGCATCGTGTGTTGGTATAGATACCAAAGGCGCAGGACGCGCGATAGCCGCTGATGAGGCAAGTAATAACGTTGCTGCCGTTAATAATTTCATAAAGTACTCTTATAATAGTTTTTTAATACCATAGCGGTTTAAGTTAATAATGGGAAATAGCTGCGACAAGTGGCTTTTCTGCTCTGTTTTTCATTAATGTTAAAAGTGAATAATGGAAGTCTTGAAAAATCACCTCACCCCATATTCGCGAATAAACACCAAAATTTGTATTATCTTGCACAGTCGTTTTTAAAGTTAAAATCGTATTGCCGCTTTTATCTTCACTTAACGCATACCCACCATAAAGAGGTGAAAAGTATTCGCCGCCTAGTTTTACGTGTTTATCGAGTGCATCATCGGGAATAGCATCAGGGTCTATCTCAAATCTATAAAGCATCTGTTTATTTGGCTGCCAATCCGTAATCACTTCTTTAAATGCAACTCCTTTTTGCCATTTACTCGTTCTAACAGCCCCAACCCCCGTAGCATTCATATTTGCCTCTAAAGGTTTAGGTACACCTATTAATTGGGTAAGCGAAAATGGCAATTCTTGTGGCTCTATGGTGCTTACATTAGCAAGCTGCTGCCATACACGATTTATAGGCGCTTCAATAACTATAGAGTTGGTGACTTCGTACGTTTTTGATAAGTGTAAATAATTTACCTCAATAGGTGAGAGCAATACAGGAAGCAAAGCTATTGAAAGTAAAGGCCTGTTAGCGTTTTTTGTTTGGCGGTTTTTAATAAAGCCTGCCAGTAAACCACCCATACTTGCAAAGAGCATAAAGGCAGGCAAAGCCATTGCCACACAAATACTGCCTTCAAGCAGTGTAATAACGCTTACAAGTAAAAAAACAAAAATTGGCTGCCAAGCAATTGTCACCATTTGCCTTTTAGTTAATGTATTTGAGCTTTTAAATTCAAAATGAATACGAATATAGCCAATTGCAACGGGCACTAAAAACATAAATGAAATAGATACAAGGCTACTTAAATTATAAGTATCAAGCAGCTCTACAAACAGCCGCATAAATATGCCGTAAAGCGTACCAAGTAGAATACCAATTGATTTAGGGGATTGAATTTGCATTGTATTTCTTATTATTTGAGTAACCATTGAACCTAGCAGATGTGCTATTTCAGTTCAATTAAAATACATAAACCACTACTTAGACTAAAGGATAACAGCCTTGTTTTTACAATGTTTCACCAAATTAGAACACATAAAAAACAAATCAACACACTGATTTTAAACAAAATATACTTTACATTTAAGAATAAAAACACAATGATTTAGCATAAAATAAAGCCATACACGACCTTTTGCCTATACATTCCTGAGTAAAAGCTGATCTACTCTGCTCCTTCACTATTCATTTGCTTTAACAAAAGCCGTATTAATAAATAAGCAACGAGTAACAGGAGGGACTATGTCAGTAACCCCAAAGGGTAACGAGCCAAAAAAAACAAGCGCATCGCACGTAGATGATGCCAACAGCTATCAAAATAAGCATAAAGCTAGTTCAGAGTTTAGTACCCGCGACGAATACCTAGAGCACGAGCTGCAAATTATGCAGCCTAAACGCTGGCGGCCTAATTTACCATTTAGAGACTACCGCTTTGAATTTGAAGACACGATTCCTGCCATGGCGGGCACCATTGGTAAAGTCGTTATGGTGGGTGCTATTGCCGCTACTTTTGCAGCGCCACTAGGTTTAAGCGATGCGTTTGTGTTAGAAAACGTACGCTATGAATTACTGATTGTTTCTATTTTTATTATTTTGTTTTCGGGCTTTATTTTACCCACCGCTAACTTAGCAGGTACTCATGGGCCACTTATTCCTCTTATTCCTATTGTGGTTGCCGCTGGCGGCCATCCTATGGCATTTGGCTTACTGATTGGTGCCTTTGGCTTTATTTTAGCCATAACCAAAGGAGGGAGCTTGCTGGCACGCTTAACCAGTAAAGGCGTGTGCGGGGGCTTACTTATATATTTAGGCTTTATTGGCACAATTTCGCAGGTTAAAAAGCTGTTTGCATGGGCTGAGGCCATTGATATGGCGCACATTGCATTTATTGTTATTTTGGCGACCATTTTATTGTATGCGTTACTTGAGCACTTTAAAAAGCGCTGGTTAGCTGTGCCGCTTAGCTGCCTTATTGGCGGTGTGGTTGCATTTGCACTCGGTGCGCCGTTTGAATTTAATACCGCGCCGGGCTTACCAAATATGAACCCAGCTTATTGGTGGGGCGAGAACACAGGCTGGATGCTTGGCTTACCTACGCTTGAAAGCTTTGTGGTTGTGCTGCCGTTTGCGGTATTAGCTGTCGCTATGTGGTCACCGGATTTTTTAGGGCATCAAGTATTTCAAAAAATTAGTTACCCGCAACGCACTGAAAAAGTTCAAATGAACATAGACGACACCATGCTAAGCGCATCGGTTAGACAAACCTTTGGCTCGCTGGCCGGTGGTGCTAACTTTACCTCATCGTGGGGGACTTACATTGTCCCTGCCGCTATTGCTAAACGCCCTATCCCGGCGGGCGCCATTTTAACAGCCGTATTTTGTATTATTGCGGGTTTATGGGGCTACCCAATGGATTTAGCCATTTGGCAACCTGTGCTGTGTGTTGCGCTTATTGTAGGTGTGTTTATTCCGCTGCTTGAGGCGGGTATGGAAATGACACGCGAAGGTAAAACAACACAATCGGCCGCTATTGTTGTATTTGCGTCAAGCTTGGTTAACCCTGCTTTTGGTTGGTCACTGACTATGCTGCTTGATAACTTAGGCTTAATTGGCTGTAAAGAGCGCAGTGCTAATTTAACTAAAATGAGCCGTTGGGTTATTCCGCTAATTATGTTTGTTATTTTAACTACCGTTATGGCTATTGTTGGTATGCTGCCAGGCATACCTGCGCTAATGGCAGATTTTAGACATTAATAATTAGAAAACTTAAACATAAAAAAAGCGCGGCTTATATACTCAGCCGCGCTTTGTTTTCATATGTAATTAATTGCTTTTCGTTACTGCCAAGGGCGCTCAGCAGCAAGTTGTTTTTCAAACGCATCAATTTGTGGATTTAACGTTTCGGTCACACCAATAAAATCTAAGCCACTTAATAAACGCTCTTTTACGTCTTTACGAATATCAAAACTAATTGGCGCAAACTTATCGCTTGTTAGTGTTTGGTTTTCAAGATCGATTTGAATGTTTATATCGTCGTGTTGCTCACTAAGTACAAACAATTGCTCAAGTGTATCAGCCGGTAGCGCAATGGCTAGCATTTGGTTGTTGCCACAGTTATTAAAGAAAATATCAGCAAAGCTTTCCGCTAAAATTACTTCAAAACCATATTGCTTAAGTGCCCACGGTGCATGCTCGCGTGATGAGCCACAACCAAAGTTGTCGCGGGTTAATAATATTTGCGCGCCTTGGTAGCATGGGCGGTTTAAAATAAAATCAGGATTTGGTTCACCGTTTTCTAGGTAACGCCAATCGTAAAACAGTGCTGCATCAAAACCATCACGGCTAGTTGATGTTAAAAACTGCTTAGGAATAATTTGGTCTGTATCTACATTGTTTTTATCAAGTGGGGCCATTAAGCCACTAAAAAATACGCTCATTAGGCTTCTCCTCTTATATCAACAAAGTGACCATGTATTGCAGCAGCGGCTGCCATTGCAGGGCTCACTAAATGCGTGCGCCCGCCACGACCTTGGCGGCCTTCAAAGTTACGGTTAGACGTAGATGCACAACGTTTGCCCGCCTCTAAGCGGTCGTCGTTCATTGCTAAACACATTGAACAGCCCGGCTCGCGCCACTCAAAACCTGCCGCTTTAAAAATATCTGCTAAGCCTTCGTCTTCGGCTTGCTTTTTAACAAGGCCAGAGCCCGGTACGATAAGTGCTTCAATGCCAGCTACAACCTGCTTGCCTTCAACAATTTTTGCCGCTGCACGTAAATCTTCGATACGGCTATTTGTACATGAGCCAATAAAGACCGTATCTACTTTTGCGCTTGATAATTTATCGCCCGCTTTTAAGTCCATGTATCTAAGTGCGCTGCGAATAGCATCGGCTTTAATTAAATCTGGTTCTTGGTCAGGATCTGGTATGCATTCATCAACGCCAATTACTTGCTCTGGGCTTGTACCCCACGTAATTTGCGGCTGAATGTCGTCAGCTTCAAGCTCAACACTCAAGTCAAACTCTGCGCCTTCATCTGATTTTAAGGTTTCCCAGTATTCAACTGCAGCGTCAAAGTCAGCGCCTTTAGGTGCAAATGGGCGACCTTTTAAGTAATCATACGTAATTTGATCTGGTGCTATTAAACCTGCTTTTGCACCCATTTCAATACTCATGTTACATAACGTCATACGGGCTTCCATTGAAAGCGCTTCAATGCCTTCACCACAAAATTCAGCAACATACCCTGTACCGCCAGCTGTACCTAACTTACCAATAACCGCCATAATTAAATCTTTAGAGGTTACTGTTGGGCGAAGCACACCGTTAATTTGAATTTTTAACGATTTTGCCTTTTTTTGCTGTAGCGTTTGCGTTGCTAATACATGCTCAACCTCAGAAGTACCAATACCGTGCGCTAATGCGCCAAACGCGCCATGCGTAGAAGTATGGCTATCACCACATACAATGGTAGTGCCAGGCAGGGTAATACCTTGTTCAGGCCCCATTACATGCACTATGCCTTGGTTAATTGAGTTTAAATCGTAAAGTACAATGCCAAACTCTTTACAGTTAGCATCAAGTGCCATTAACTGGTTTTTAGATACTTCGCTTGCGGCATCAAGTGATCGGCTTTTAGTCGATACGTTATGATCCATTGTTGCAAAGGTTTTTTCTGGGCAACGTACCGTACGGTTTTTTTCACGTAGGCCTGCAAAAGCCTGCGGTGATGTCACCTCGTGTACTAAATGACGGTCAATATAAAGTAAATCAGTTTGCTCGTTTATGCTGGCAACGGTATGTGCTTGCCAAATTTTGTCGTATAACGTTTGGGCCACTTGCTAATTCCCTACTTTGTTAAGTCGCAGCATAACGGTGCTGCGATTTATATATTAAATACGTGAAACGATGGCAGCTGCCACATCGCTTGTGCTGTATCCACCTTGTGGGTAGATATCTGGCGTGCCAACGCCTGCTTCTACGGCTTCGGCTACGGCTTTTTCAATAGTGCGCGCTGCTTCGTCTTGGCCTAATGAGTAACGTAGCATAAGTGCGGCACTTAAAATTTGCGCAATCGGGTTTGCAACGCCTTTGCCTGCAATATCTGGCGCGGAGCCACCAGCAGGTTCATACAAACCAAAGCCCGATTGATTCAAGCTTGCCGATGGTAATAAGCCCATTGAGCCTGTGATCATCGCACACTCATCTGACAAAATATCACCAAATAAGTTATCGCAAAGTAGCACGTCAAACTGGCTAGGCTGTTTAACTAATTGCATAGCTGCGTTATCTACGTATATGTAATCTAGGCTTACTTCTGGGTAGTCTTTGCTTACTTCGGTAACGACTTCACGCCATAATACGCTTGATGCAAGCACGTTTGCTTTATCAACCGACGTTACATGGTTACTACGTAATTTTGCTGCCTCAAAGGCAAAGCGGGCAATGCGTTCAATTTCTTTACGCGAGTAAGTTTGTGTATCAAATGCAGCTTCTTCAGCGCCTTCGCCGCTTCGGCCTTTTTCACCAAAGTAAATGCCGCCTGTAAGCTCGCGTACGCATAAAATATCAAAGCCTTTTTCGCTAATATCTGCACGTAATGGCGATGCTGCGCTAAGCGCCGGTAAAAGCTGTGCTGGGCGTAAGTTACAAAACAAACCAAAGTGCTTACGAAGCGGTAAAAGCGATGCACGCTCAGGTTGCTCGTTAGGGGGTAGGTTTTCCCATTTTGGGCCACCTACCGAGCCAAATAAAATGGCATCGGCGTTTTCACACGCGCTTAGCGTTTTTGGTGGTAATGCTTCACCAAATTCGTCAATGGCTGCGCCACCAATAGCATGATGCTGACGGTTCAGGGTAAAACCAAACTTATTGCTTACAGCATCAAGTACTTGCTCTGCTGCTGCCATTACTTCTGGGCCAATACCGTCGCCTGCTAATACGGCAACGCTGTAGTTTGTTTTACTCATCCTGCTTTCCTTTGTTGTTTTAAATCAGACACTTTTTGTGCACGATAAATTAAGTTGTAAACACGGATCATGGCGCGTACCGACGCCTCTACCACATCCGCAGCAATACCCGCACCGTGATAAGGGCGGCCATCGTATTTAGCAATAATGTTTACTTGACCAAGCGAGCTTGCGCCTTGGCCAGTGGCTTCTAAATTGTATTCAATCATTTCAACGCTCATACCAGTTAAACGCTCAATAGCCGCAAATGAGGCTTCAACAGGGCCATTACCTGTAGCAGCTTCTTGTTTTGCTTCGCCATCAATTAACATCCCAATGGTAGAGCTGGCTACCGACTGTGAGTTAGACGCTGAGTTTACAAACTCTAATTGGTATTTTTCGTCTTTGTCGTTAATTTGATTAAAGTAAATCATGGCTTCAAGGTCGTAATCGTATACGGTACCTTTTTGATCAGCTAACGCTAAAAAGCTCTCGTATAAGCTGTCCATATCGTAGTCAGCTTTTTGATAACCTAACTCTTCTAAGCGGTGCTCAATAACATGACGACCCGAACGTGAGGTCATATTTAATTGGTTATTTGGCACACCGACGCTTTCTGGCGACATAATCTCATAAGTATTTTGCGCTTTTAATACGCCATCTTGGTGAATGCCCGAGCTATGTGCAAAGGCGTTTTCGCCCACAATGGCTTTATTTGGCTGTACCGGCATATTGCATATTTTTGCCACTTGGCGAGATGCGCGATAAATTTCTTCGCTTTTAATATCGGTGTGTACGTTTAAGTGGTCTTTGCGCATTTTCATGATCATCGCCACTTCTTCAAGCGAGCAGTTACCCGCACGCTCACCAATACCATTTATTGTACATTCAATTTGGCGAGCACCGGCTTGTACCGCGGCTACCGAGTTAGCTACAGCTAAACCTAAATCGTTATGACAATGTACACTTAAACGCGCTTTATCTATATTCGGCACGTTATTCATTAAATGGCGGATCATTGCGGCGTATTCGTCTGGCGTTACAAAGCCAACGGTATCAGGTAAATTAATAGTAGAGGCACCGGCGTTAATTGCCTGCTCAACAATTTTACATAAATCCCAGTGCGGCGTACGCCCGGCATCTTCACACGAAAACTCAACATCATCAGTGTAGTTACGCGCTAATTTAATTGATTTAACCGCCATGGCCGTTGCATCGTCTAGGCTCATACGTAATTTGTGTTCAAGGTGCAAAGGGCTTGTGGCAATAAAAGTATGAATACGGCTTTGCTGTGCTGTGCGAAGCGCCTCACCACAGGCTTCAATGTCTTTTGCTACTGAACGTGCTAAACCACAAATAATTGGGCCTTTAACCTCGGTTGCAATACGTTGCACCGAGCGAAAATCAGCGGGGCTCGAAACCGGAAAACCCACTTCCATCACATCCACGTTCAAGCGGCTAATAGTATGCGCTAGCTGAATTTTATCGTCTTCTGTAAGGCTTGCTTTAAGTGCCTGCTCGCCATCACGTAAGGTGGTATCAAAAATCCATACTTTATCTTTGTCTTGCATAACTGCCCCTCATTCCTCTGTTACCCAAATTTCAATTTATCCCAGCCGCGAGATAATAAAAAACCCCGCAATTGCGGGGTTTTTAGTGTTTAACTCGATGCAAACACACTAATCCCCGCTCACTGACCATAGCAGTAAGAGGTTAAGTTTTAGTGTAATTAAACGAATATTTTGCATCTTGTTTCTTGTGTGTGTTCAGTGAGGCCTATTTTTAACATTACAAAGCAGTTGGTGCAAGCATAAATATTCCAAACAAGGGAATAAAAACCCTATATTAAAGAAATTTATATACCTAAAAATAGCACATTCAGGTTTTATAAATCACACAGCTACACTTTTTAGCTTAAATTAATGTGTTGAGTAAACTTGCGTGCTTAGATTAACTTATTGCTAATTTTTTAAGCTAAACCTGATTATTTGTTTCACGTATATAATGACCTGCACCGCGGGTAATATAACGCAGCTGCCAAATAACCCGCTCAATGAGTTCTTCGCGTTGTTGACCTTCTATATCAAGTGCTTCAGCGCCGGCATTAAATACCAGTGTTACCATGGCTTCGGCCTGAATATAAGCATGAATTGAATCACACTTGGTTTCGCTTTCTAGATAATGCGCAAGTTCTAAAATAAAGTGTTTTACCTCACGCGCTACGGCGGCTCTAAAGGCTTTTGAGGTGCCAGAACGTTCGCGCAGCAGTAATCTAAATTGGTTGCTTGAGTTATCAATAAACTCCATAAAGGTAACAACCGAAGTATTTATTACGCTGCCGCCACTGGCTATACGTCTGCGGGCTTGGCGCATAAGTTGGCGAAGGGTCAAGCCTGCTTCGTCGACCATGGTTAAACCTAGCTCGTTCATATCTTTAAAGTGGCGATAAAAAGAGGTGGGGGCAATACCGGCTTCGCGGGCAACTTCGCGTAAGCTTAAATTAGAAAAACTATGATCGGCACTAAGCTGATTAAATGCCGCCTCAATTAAGGCTTGTCGTGTTTTTTGTTTCTGTTGTGCTCTAACACCCGACATCCACAGCTCCCTGAGTAATTTTATATGAAGTTTTAATGATAATTAGCCGAATTGTCTAGTCTAATACTTGACGCCAAGAGATTGAAACACTATTTTAGCTTACAGTTGTACGCTGAGAGTAAAAACGATGAATAAACCACCGATTATTTGGACAAACGTCCTATTTTTTAGCCTAACCTTTTTGGCGGCTGTCACACTTGTACCTTGGTACGGCATTAATTACGGATTTACCAGCGCGCATTGGATTGCATTTGTAGGCTGTATGTTTTACGCAGGCCTATCTATTACTGCCGGATACCACCGATTATGGGCGCATAAAGCCTATAACGTACACCCTGCAATAGAATTTATTTTTGCCCTTGGTGGCGCATTTGCTTTGCAAAACAGTGCGTTGCACTGGAGTAGCGATCACCGTATACACCACGGCCAAGTAGATGACCCAGTAAAAGACCCCTACGCCGCAACTAACGGCTTTTGGTACAGCCATATTGGCTGGATGCTACGTGATTACCAAGGCGACAGTTATAACGATTACAGTAATTGTCGCGATTTACAGCGCAATAAAATTGTTATGTGGCAGCATAAACACTACTTAAAGCTTGTTATAGCCATGAATGTCGGTTTACCGCTTGTGCTTGGTTTATTAGTAGGCGATGTGTGGGGCATGCTACTACTTGCAGGTTTATTACGCTTAGTATTGAGCCAGCACTTTACCTTTTTCATTAATTCATTGGCTCATATTTGGGGCTCACGCCCATACACTGAGAAAAACACTGCGCGCGATAATGGCTTTTTAGCGTTATTTACTTATGGCGAGGGTTACCATAACTTCCACCATATTTTTGCAAGCGATTACCGTAACGGTATTAAGTGGTTTCATTACGACCCAACTAAATGGATGATTCGCTCTTTAGCAGCGCTCGGTTTAGCCAGTAAATTAAAGCGCACCCCGGTTGAGCGCATAGAAAAAGCCAAAGCCGAAACGCTAATGAGTAAAACGCAAACGCGCCTTTCAAAATTGCCTTTAGCGCAAGATAAGCTTACATTATTACAACAAGAGTACGATTTACTGCTGAAAAAGCTGCAAAATTACTGTTCACTACAAAAACAAGTGTTAGAAGCTAAAAAAAATAACATGGCAAAGCAGTGTGAACAATCAGCATTAATGACACAATACCATGAGCTGGAAGCCGCCTGGGAAAATCAAAAACAGGCATGGCTAGCACTTAATGCGAGGTTATTAAAAGCCTCTTTTAATTAATTTAGGAGTGGCTGTGGCCAAACAACCAGAACAAAAAAAAGCACCCGTAGTTTACCAATATGACGCAATAATTATTGGTACGGGCCCTGGCGGTGAAGGCACCGCCATGAACCTATCTAAAAACGATAAAAAAGTAGCGGTTATTGAGCGCCAACAAGCTGTTGGCGGTGGCTGTGTACATTGGGGAACAATTCCTTCAAAAGCATTACGCCACTCGGTTAGCCGCTATATTGAATACAAAGCAAACCCACTTTTTAATGTTGGCGAGCGCCCTAGCCGCTTAACGTTTCCTGATATTTTAAGCCATGCAAGTTCTGTTATTTCTAAGCAGTCAAACTTACGTAGCAGCTTTTACGACCGTAACCGCATTCATATGTACCAAGGCGATGCGAGCTTTGTAGATAAACACACGGTTGAAATTAAGCGCCTTGATGGCTCAGCAGAGCGTATTACCGCTAAAACTATTGTGATTGCTACCGGCTCACGCCCATACCGCCCACCTGAAGTCGACTTTAGCCATTCACGTATTTACGACAGCGATACTATTTTAGGCCTAGAGCACGACCCACAACGTGTACTTATATACGGTGCGGGTGTTATTGGCTGTGAATACGCTTCAATCTTTAAAGGCTTAGGCGCTAAGGTAGATTTAGTAAACACGCGCGACCGCTTATTGGCCTTTATGGATGCAGAAATTTCTGACGCGCTTAGCTACCACTTTTGGAACAGCGGTATTGTTATTCGTCATAACGAAGAGTTTGACCGTATAGAAACGCGCTCAGATTGCGTTGTAATGCATTTAAAATCGGGCAAGCGTGTAAAAGCCGACTGTATTTTATTTGCTAACGGGCGCACAGGTAATACCGATACGCTAAACCTTGAAGCTATTGGTTTAAAAGCCGATGGTCGAGGCCAGCTTAAAGTCAACGAAATGTACCAAACTGAGGTAGATAACGTTTACGCAGTAGGTGATGTAATTGGCTACCCAAGCTTAGCGAGTGCAGCATTTGATCAAGGCCGTATAGCTGCCGATGCTATTGCCTGCGGTAATTGCGAAGATAAGCTAATTATAGATATACCGGCCGGTATTTATACCATTCCTGAAATGAGTTCGGTAGGTAAAACAGAGCAACAGCTAACCGCTGCAAAAGTACCGTATGAAGTTGGTCGTGCTCAGTTTAAGCACTTAGCTCGTGCGCAAATTGCGGGTACAGAAGTTGGTAGTTTAAAAATATTGTTTCACAGTGAAACAAAAGAAGTACTTGGTGTGCATTGCTTTGGTGAGCGTGCCTCAGAAATTGTTCACATTGGCCAAGCCATTATGGAACAAAAAGGAGCAGGCAACACCGTTGACTACTTTGTAAATACCACATTTAACTACCCAACGATGGCAGAAGCCTACCGTGTTGCGGCGTTAAATGGATTAAATAGGTTATTTACTTAACCCGATTACTACACAGCAAAAAGCCCGCTAATTAGCGGGCTTTTTAATAGCTATTAATACTACGGCTGTTATTTGTGGTATTGCGCGCTTAGCTCATGTACTGCATTAATAAATACACCGGCGTTTTCTGGGTCTACATCTGGTGTAATACCGTGGCCTAAGTTAAATACGTGGCCATCACCTGTGCCAAAGTCTTCTAAAATAGTGCCTACTTCTTGGCGGATACGATCAGGCGTACCGTGAAGCATTGACGGGTCCATATTACCTTGCAATGCAACTTTATCGCCTACACGGCGTTTAGCGTCGCCAATATTAATAGTCCAATCAAGACCTACTGCATCACAGCCTGTTGCTGCAATTGCTTCAATCCACTGGCCACCATTTTTGGTAAATAGCGTTACCGGTACTTTACGGCCGTCGTATTCGCGAATTAAACCATCAACAATTTTATGCATGTATTGCAGTGAGAATTCGTTGTAATCGCGCGGACTTAATACGCCGCCCCACGAGTCAAATACCATTAACGATTGCGCACCGGCTTTTACTTGTGCGTTTAAGTAATCAATGACTGAATCAGCTAGTTTATCTAGTAGTAAATGTAGTGTTTGCGGCTCTGCAAACGCCATTTTTTTAATTTTACCAAATACTTTACTGCTTCCGCCTTCAACCATGTAAGTTGCTAGTGTCCACGGTGAACCCGAGAAGCCAATTAGTGGCACTTCGCCTTTAAGTTCACGGCGAATAGTACTTACTGCGTTCATTACATAGCCAAGCTCGTCAGTTGGGTCTAGCTTAGGAATCTTTTTAACATCAGCAAGTGACGAAATAGGGTTTTCAAATTTAGGGCCTTCACCGGTTTCAAAGTACAAACCTAAACCCATAGCATCGGGAATAGTTAAAATGTCACTAAATAAAATAGCAGCATCTAACGGGTAACGGCGAAGTGGTTGTAGTGTTACTTCACATGCAAGCTCAGCATTACGGCACAGGCTCATAAAATCGCCCGCTTGTGCACGTGTAGCACGGTACTCTGGTAAATAGCGTCCTGCTTGGCGCATCATCCATACCGGTGTTACATCAACGGGTTGTTTTGCAAGTGCACGTAAATAACGGTCGTTTTTTAATTCGCTCATAGCGTAAATAATCCTGAGGCTTATAGAAATTGTTCAAGATTGTACCACCATATCCTCCGGCTCTCTATCGCTAAGCTCGTAAAACATGTGTTACAGCTAACAGAACCTAGTTTGTTGCTTATTTAGTCACGTTTGAGTGTTAAATAACCAAAAAGAACTAACAATAAAAACTTTTTGTTAATATGTTTGCAACATAACAAAAACCTTGGTATTGTTTGTCCCGCGTTAACAAGAACAATAATAAAAATCTTAAACAACAATAACAAAAATATTTATAATAAAAATAACAAAAATCTTCTATAACAATAAGAAAGCTTGTATTAACAGGCCAAAACAAGAAATTAAGCCACCTTAACCGGTGGTTTTTTCTTGCCTGCAATAAAATAATAATTTACCTACAATAAATACACACATGCACCAGCTCATACCTTTTACTTGTTGATATACACTTAAATAAAATATATCTTGATGTATAAGAAAATTTAAATTTAACCATAAAAGTGACCCAGCTTAGGAGAACAGTAATGCTGACGCGCGTAGAGAAAGCTCAACAAAAATGGGGTGGTAGCCATACTGTCATTGATAAATGGTTAAACGAGCGCCAAGAGTTAATTGTACTTTATTGTAAAATGGCTGGGTTTTCGCCATACGACAAAAAAGATCACGCCTTACCAGAGCCAGAACAAATTCAAACATTTTGCCAAATTTTAATGGATTACTTATCTGCCGGCCATTTTGAAGTGTACGATGACATTGCAAAAGCCTGTGAAAGCAAGGGCCTTGAAAGCCAAGAGCTGGCAAATACAATTTACCCGCGCATTTCTAGCACAACAGATATTGCTTTAGACTTTAACGATAAATACGCAGAAGTAGATAAAGAGGACTTATTAGCAGAGTTTGATAACGATTTGTCGGTACTTGGCGAAACGTTAGAAGCGCGTTTTGAACTAGAAGATGAGCTAATAGATAATTTGTTTTCTAACCACACAGATTAATAAAATAGCCAACAAAAAAGGGACCGTTATGGTCCCTTTTTGCGTTATAAGCTACCGCTTATTGCGCAGGTGCTTCGTCATCTTGTATTTCAAGTAGTTCTACTTCAAAAACAAGCGTTGAGTTAGCTGGAATTTTACCTAGGTCACGATCGCCGTAAGCAAGTTCAGAAGGAATAGTGAACTTGTACTTAGACCCTACTGACATAAGCTGTAAACCTTCAGTCCAACCCGCAATTACACGGTTAAGAGGGAAAGTAGTTGGCTCGTTACGCGCATAAGAGCTATCAAACTCTGTGCCGTCTAATAAAGTACCTTTGTAATGTACTTTAACTACGTCTGTTGCTGCTGGCTTTTCGCCTTCGCCTTCACTAAGTACTTCGTACTGTAGACCTGACTCAGTTACTGTTACGCCTTCTTTTTTAGCATTTTCTTCTAGGTATTTTTTACCTGCTTCTTTGCTTTTTTCAGACTCAACTTTAGCTTTAGCTTCTTGCTTTGCACGCACTGATGTATCTAGCTCAGTTAGCACTTCACGGATTTTTTCTTCATCGATTTTTGCATTACCAGCAAGCGCGTCTTCAAAACCACGAATTAATAGTGCTTGGTCTAGTTCAATACCAATCTCTGATTTATCAGCTAGGTCTTTATTTAAAAAGTTACCTACTGATGCACCAATACCGTATGCTTGTTGCTGCTCTACAGTGTCTAATTTAACTTCAGCTTGTTCTTGTTTTGCTTCTTGATTACAAGCTGTAAGCGCTAAAACCGACGCTGCAATCAATGACAATCTAATCGTCTTTTTCATTTTAAATCTCCGACACACTTTGCAGTTGTCATTTATTGTATTATTACTAGTTAAAGATTAACGGCCTACATGATAGGCTGCTTGTTTAATAACTAACTAAATTAAAACCTAACCTATTATAGTGATTAGACAAACACCCTAGGCCTTCAACGTGACCTAGTCTAACCTCTCAGTCACTAAGAGTTAAGAGGAAATACCTGTAATATGTCGATATTTCGTACTTTTTTAATCGCTTTTAGCTGTTTATTAGCCCTAGCTTGTAGCGATCAAAAACAGCAAGCTGCACAACGCTTTGAACACGCAGCAAAGGGTGCGTTTTCCTCGGCAGTATCTAACGATGGTAAATACAGCCTAGTCTCCTCCATTCACCATGGGGTCGCCCTGTGGGATAATCAACAGCAGGTACTAAAATATCAATGGTTTCAACAGCAATCACAAGAAAGCCTAGTGTATGCTGTGGCTATTGCCTTTGATAATAGCGTGGCCGTTACCGCCGAAAAAACCACCTTTGCCGTGTGGGATATTAGCAGCGGCGAAAACCGCGGCTATTATAAAATTCAACAAGCCACTATTCGCGATATTGCGATAAGTAACCAAGGCCGCAGTGTTTTATACGGCAGAAGCGACGGCGTAGTGGTATTTTTAAACCTAGAAACCGGACGCCGCATTGAGTTTTTAGGCCACCAAGACAAAGTAAACACCGTTGATTTATCGCCTAATGGGCGCTATGCCTTAAGCGGCTCAAACGATTACGTTGCTTATTTTTGGGATACACGTACAGGGCAAGTAATTCATCGCTTTAATCACCCGACGCGTGTTACCCAAGTAACCCTAGACCCACAAGGTCGCTACGCATTTACCGCAGATAGTATGAAGCAAGCACATGTATGGAAGCTGACTACAGGTGATCTTGTGAGTAAACTGGCGTATATTGCGCGTCAGAAAATTTTTACTGCGGTACGCTTTAACGAACAAGGTACATTGCTGGCCACAGGCTCGCCCAATAAGCGCGTTGATTTATGGCAGTTACCCAGCGGAGAGAAAATTCAAACTTGGCAAGTCACACCACGTGAAGGCAGTAAGCCTAAATCGGCTGTGGTGCTAGATGTAACGTTTATAGATAACGGCAAGTCGTTGTTAACCGAGAGCTCGAGCGGAATTGCAGAGCACTTTACAATACGAGAAGCAAATGAACACAATTGAAAATCGTTTAATGGAGCTTGAGGCAAAAGTTGCTTTTCAAGACGAAACAATAGAAATATTAAATGACGAGCTAAAAGCACACCAACAGCAGCTTGCAAAAATGAAGCGCCAAACTGAGTTACTAGCAGAAAAACTTAAAGAAGCGCAGCAGCCGTCGCTAATGTCGCAAATGCAAGAGCCGCCTCCGCCACATTACTAAGCACCCGGCAAAATAAAACCGGGTTAATCGCCCGGTTTAAATACACCAATTACTTGTTCAAATTGGCGAGTAGATGCCTGAACAGCGTTATCGGGTTGCGCCATTTTGTGGCCGCACTCTACACACTCTACTTTTTCAACATCATGTTCTCTGTACAGCATCATGGTATCCATGGCTTTACATTCAGGGCACGATGCACCAGCAATAAATCGCTTCTTTTGTCTCACAACATTTTTCCTGTGGTTTGAACTGCACATATTTTATCGTATAACTTCCTATGTTGATACGCTTGATAAGAGCAATACGTTCTATGGTATGATAGCGCCAACTTAACCAGGGCACAGTAAAGTAACGCATTCATGATCCAAATCTCAGAAATAGAACTACTTCGTGGCGGAAAAGCCTTATTAAAAAATGCCTCGGCTACTTTATTTCCACAGCACAAAGTGGGCTTAGTTGGCGCTAATGGCTGTGGTAAATCTACCTTATTTAGTTTATTAAAATCTGAGCTGCAACTCGATGCGGGTGATTGCAATATACCTAAAGATTGGTCTATTGCTTCTGTAAAACAAGAAACCCCAGCCCTTGAAATAAGCGCCATTGATTACGTACTACAAGGTCACCCTGAATACTATGCATTGCGCATTGCCCTGCGTGAAGCTGAGCAAACAAACGATGGTGACACCCAAGCCAAAGTACATATTCAGCTTGAAAATATTAAAGGCTACAGCATAGAGTCAAAAGCGGGCGAATTACTGCACGGCTTAGGCTTTGCTAATCACCAAATAGAAAACCCTGTAAGCGCGTTTTCTGGTGGTTGGCGTATGCGTTTAAACCTTGCACAAGCACTTATTCGCGATGCCGACTTACTATTACTCGATGAACCTACCAACCACCTTGATTTAGATGCCGTTTACTGGCTTGAGCGCTTTTTACGCGCCTACACAGGCACCTTGGTACTTATATCTCATGACCGCGAGTTTTTAGACGCCGTGGTAGATCAAATTTGGCATGTCGATAAACAGCTTATTAATGTGTACAAAGGTAACTACTCACAGTTTGAACGTCAAAAAGCAGAGCGCTTGTTACAACAACAAGCAATGTTTGAAAAACAACAAGAGCAAATTGCCCATCTTGAACAGTTTATAACTCGCTTTAAAGCCAAAGCCAGTAAGGCCAAACAGGCACAAAGCCGTGTTAAAGCGCTCGAACGTATGGAAAAGCTGGCACCTGCACATGCCGACTCACCGTTTGACTTTGAATTTGCCGAGCCAACAGCCCTGCCTAACCCGCTAATGACCCTAGATAAAGCAAAAGCAGGTTATGGCGATGTCACTATTTTAAATAATATCGCGCTAAACCTAGTTCCTGGCAGCCGTATTGCGTTACTCGGTCGTAACGGCGCGGGTAAATCAACGCTTATAAAGCTATTAGCGGGCGAGCTTGAGCCGCAAGCAGGTAAAGTGGTTCAACACCATGGCTTAAATATTGGTTACTTTGCGCAGCACCAACTTGAATCGCTTGATTTAAAAGCCAGCGCAGTGACCCATATTCAACGTTTAAACCCTCAGGCCACTGAGCAATCATTGCGTGACTTTTTAGGTGGTTTTGCATTTATTGGCGATAAAGCACTTGAGCCCGTGGCGCCGTTTTCGGGCGGTGAAAAAGCCCGCTTAGTGCTAGCCATGTTAGTGTATCAAAAACCCAATTTACTACTACTTGATGAGCCAACTAACCACCTTGATTTAGAAATGCGCCACGCGCTAGTAATGGCACTACAAGGCTTTGAAGGCGCCATGGTTACCGTATCGCACGATCGCCACATGCTTAAAAACACCGCCGATGAATTTTATTTAGTCGATGATGGCAAAGTCACTCAATTTGGTTACGATTTAGATGCCTATTACCAATGGTTACTCAATGCAAATAAAGAAGCCGCTAAAAGCCAGCAGCCTGACGAGCCAAAAGCAAATCCAAGCGTTAATCGTAAAGAGCAAAAGCGCCTAGAAGCTGAGTTTAGAAAAGCCATTCAACCGCTTAAAAAACAAATTGAAAAGCTTGAAAAGCAGCTCGATAAATTTACTGCAGAGCTTAGCGAAGTTGAAGTAGCCCTTGGCGACAACACACTCTACAACGACGATAACAAAGCCCAGTTAAAAGAGCTAATTGCTAAGCAAGCAACGCTTACCCCTAAAGTAAACGACACTGAAGAAGAGCTACTGATGGCGCTTGAAGAAATGGAAGAAAAAGAGCAGGCCTTTGCCGATGAACTTGCTCAATAAAAACGACTTTTGGCAATTTGCCTGCGCTTTGTACGCAAAGCCTGGGCAACAACAAACCTTGCTGGCGCTACAAAACCAGCAAGGTAAAAACGTTAATCTGTGCTTATTTTTGCTGTACTTAGATTCACTTAAATTAAGCATTAATGCCGAGCAGCTCAGTGCGTTAATAGCGTCTATTAATGAGTTTGATACGCAGGCACTTAAGCCTCTGCGTGCCACACGCAAGTATTTAAAAGCCAATCAAGAAAGTATCAGCGACTATGCAAAAATACGCCAAGAGCTATTAAGCGCCGAGTTAAAGCTTGAAAAGCAACAACAGCAAATACTGATTGATACAGCGAATAAACTTAGCTTTTTAGAAGCTGTAAAGCCAAACAATATTGAGCTGTATGTGAAAGCCACTTAGGCTGTCAGTTTTTACACCCTCCTCTAAATGTTCATTCTATTTTCTTTGTGCAAAAAATCTTTAAGCCGATTGATTCTTCAAAGCCTATAGGCGCTGTAGTAGGAACGAAATAGCCCCTAAAACATGATCTACATCAACTTTACTTGGTTACTTTTTCCACGCAGGGAAATAGTTTGATCTCGATCACATTATGCTTTGCAAAGTCACTTTATGATGTCTCCATCAACTGAACGAGGAGATTAATCATGAACGTATTCTTTAGAGACTTTTTTAGCGACCCTGTTTTATTTATGTCTTTTGGGATTTTAGGCGTAGTGATTTCTCTTTGCCTATTTTACGCTTTTTACTTTATTAAAAAAATTAGCGAGGCTGAAGTTCCCGAGCATCATTAAGCACGACGCACAAAGCGCCTACTCAGGTTACTGATTAGGCGCTTTTTATTTTATAAAGCGAAAAATTTGGTACACTAACGCTTCGTTTTTTTCATAGTGCGTAGTACAAACATGATCAATAAGTTTAAACCAGCATGGTGGATGACCAATCGTCACGTTCAAACCATAATGCCGCGTTTTTTCCGTCCATTTCACAATACGTCCTACGAACTTGAGCAACTTGATACGCCCGACGGCGATTTTATTGAACTTGCATGGTCGCTGCCTCATAACGAAAACGCTCCCCTTGCTGTGGTTTTACATGGCCTTGAAGGCAACATAAATAGCTTTTATGCCAAAGGCATGATGAAAGCCTTAAAAAAGCAAGGCTATGCCGTAGTACTTATGCACTTTAGAAACTGCTCAAGTGAAGTTAACCGCTTACCGCGTGCTTATCATAGTGGCGATACCGCCGATTTAGCTTTTTTTATAAATCATTTAAGGGAGCAATTTCCCAGCCGCCCTATTATGGCTGTTGGTTTTTCGTTAGGGGGCAATGTACTGGCTAAATACCTAGGCGAAGAGCGCGAAAACTGCCCCTTAAGTGCTGCAGCCGTGGTCTCGGCTCCTTATGATTTATCATCATCAAGCGATGTTATTCGCAAAAGCTTAGGCAAGATTTATCAAAAGTACTTGCTCGATAGAATGAAAAAATCAATGCAGCGTAAATTGCCACAAATTAAGCAGCAAATACCTATTACCTCTGAGCAGTTAATGAAAATTGACGATTTGCTAGAGTTTGATAATCAACTAACCGCTCCACTGCATGGCTTTGAAAACGCACACGATTACTATCGCCAAGCCAGCGCTATGCCTTACTTAAAGCATATTGCGATTCCTACGTTAATAATTCATGCCAAGGACGATCCAATGTTGTCGATTAAAGCCGTGCCAAGTAGGCAAGATGTGAGTGAGCATGTTACCCTGAGCGTCTCTGAAAAAGGCGGCCACGTAGGGTTTATTAGCGGTAATAATCCGTTTAGGCCGGTATTTTGGCTTGAACAAGCCGTCCCTCATTATTTTGGCCAGCACGTCCCCACTAAAGCGAGCAGTAAGCAGTTATGATTATCCCTTTTGAACAACTTGATAAAGACACCCTCTATAACCTAATTGAAAGCTACGTGCTTCGTGAAGGCACCGATTACGGTGAGCAAGAAGTGAGTATTCAAAGTAAAGTAGCGCAGGTTAATCAGCAGCTTAGAAATGGTGAAGCGATGGTGTTTTTTTCTGAGCTACATGAGTCAGTCACTATTATCTCAAAAAATGAATTTAAAGCACTGCAAAGCGAAGAGCATGAAGCACAGTCGTTTGATTAACGCCTAACACTTGTAACTTTTGAGCTGAACGTACACAATGGCTTTTTACCCAAAGAGCCAAAACATGATAAAACTCAGCACTCTAGTGGTAGCCATATCACTAGCTTTAACACCACAAGCCTTTGCAGAGCAAGTAAAAAGCCCGTCAGACAAAGCAGTAAAACTAGCAAAAGACACTATTTTAATCGACACCCATATTGATGTACCTTATCGTATCCACGAAAAATGGGTTGATGTAACTAAAGCCACCGAAGGCGGCGACTTTGACTACCCTCGCGCAGTACAAGGGGGGTTAAACGCCCCTTTTATGTCGATTTATATTCCTGCTCACTTAGAATTTGAAGGCAAAGGTAAAAGCTACCAGCTAGCCAATCAAATGATTGATAGCATGGAAGCCATTGCACAGCGCGCCCCTGAAAAATTTGCTATTGCTAGCTCAACTGCAGATATAGAAGCGCAATTTGAGCAAGGTAAACTGTCAATTGCGATGGGCATGGAAAATGGCTCGCCAATTGAAGGAAAAATGGAAAACCTTCAGCACTTTTTTGACCGAGGTGTACGCTACATCACGCTTGCGCACTCGCAAAGCAACCATATTTCTGACTCGTCATACGATATTCGCCGTAAATGGAAAGGTTTAAGCCCATTTGGTAAAAAGCTAATTACTGAAATGAACAACGTCGGTATGCTAATTGACGTATCACATATATCAGATGATGCGTTTTATCAGGTAATGGAGCTATCTAAAACGCCGGTTATTGCTTCACACTCATCACTGCGCAAATACACGCCAGGCTTTGAGCGTAATATGAATGATGACATGTTATTAGCGCTTAAAAAGAATGGCGGGGTTATTCAAATTAACTTTGGCTCAAGCTTTGTAACCTCTAAAGCCGGTGCGTGGTACAAAGACCTTAAAAGCACTAAAGAGACCGTTAAAAAAGAAGGCACTAAGCCAAGTAAAGACTTTGATGCAGCGTACCGCGCTAAAAACCCATTCCCGTTTGCAAGCCTTGAGCAAGTACTTGATCATATTGATCACGTTGTAGAGCTTATTGGCATTGATTACGTGGGCATTGGCTCTGACTACGATGGTGTAGGCGATTCGTTACCGATTGGCTTAAAGGATGTATCTAGCTATCCTAACCTAGTGCAAGGCTTAATGGACAGAGGTTACAGCGATGCAGACATTAAAAAGATTTTAAGCGAAAATACGCTAAGGGTTTGGAAGCAAGCCGAAGCATATGCGAAAAAGCACTAAGCTGTAAGCTGTAAGCTGTAA
>NZ_DJHW01000075.1:0-5456 GCF_002433295.1 Pseudoalteromonas sp. UBA6610
TTCGAGTCGGGGAGGGGGAGCCAAATCATAAAATTACATCTCTATTTGTTCCCCCTTAGCTCAGTTGGTTAGAGCGACGGACTGTTAATCCGCAGGTCCCCCGTTCGAGTCGGGGAGGGGGAGCCAATCATAAGAATTTCATAGACATTTCAGTAATTTTCCACTACTCTTCTGCTTTATAACTAAAACATAATATCTATTCTAATGTGTTGCTATTAGTTGAATGATCAAGGACCTGATTCCTTTCCTTTTGAACTATTAAAAGATTGATAACATGGCTGGCTTTAAAAAACTTATTTTTATACAAATCCTGTCTTGGCTTGTATGTGTTGCGGCTGGAAGCTACTTCATATCTGTAAGCTTTAATAATGCAGTAAGTGAAGCACAAACTTCAGCGCAAACCAGCGTAACACGTTACATTAACAGCTTAACTAGTGATGAGCTTTCGCCTGAAAGTATAAAAAAAGCGATTGGCGATGGTAAAACGTTTTCAAGCTTTATACTAAGAGACTACCAAGGGGCTGAGGTATTTTCAGTTAACTCCCCTACTCAGCTGCCCATGTTTGCTGAATTTATTCAATCTAGCTTTAATTCTGTTCGCCCACAGTTTGCCGTTAACGACGCTGCAGATATAAAAGTAGAATTTACCCTCAACATTGATCGTTTAGCGCAGCAGCTACAAACCTCTTTATTTATAGTTATATTTATTTCTGCCTTTTTAGTGATTATTCCTATCATATTAATGAAGTCTATTTTTCATAGCTTAAATAAAAATATCAGCATGACCGTTGCCGATGTAATAGACATTTACATTAACCAAAATCAAATTGGCGACGACTTAGACACCGCACTTGATGCCAGTAAAATGAAAAAGCTAGGTAAAGATTTAGTCCCGAGCTTTAATCGCCTTTCGCATTTTTTAAAAAATAAAAATGATGATATTCAAAACGCTGCCCTAAGTATCAAACAAGAAGCCTATAAAGATGTAATTACTGAATTAGGTAACCGTAATATGTTTGTTGAATATTACGAAAAACACATCGAGAACAGTGAGCGCAGTACGTTTGGTTCGTTAGCGCTTGTACGCTGTAGTGAGCTGCAAACTATAAACCAAAGCCGTGGCTACCAAAAAGGTGATGACTACGTTAAAGGTGTGGCGGATATAATTAAGCATATAAGCGGCACTTACACCGGCAGCCAAGTATTTAGGCTAAATAGCTCAGACTTTGCCATTGTACTGCCTAATACCCCACTTAAAGAAGCAGAGCGTTTTGGTGAAAACCTGCAATCGCGCTTTACTCAATATCAACAAAATCAAGAGCTCAGCTCTGTGGCTAATACAGGTATTGTGGGCTACGAAAAAGGCAAACCGCTGGGTGAGCTATTATCGGTTGTCGATAACGCAATGAGCATGGCGCAATCTAAGCAAGTAAATGCATGGCATGTGCAGCGCGAAACCGATTTAGTTAATAATGTAAGTGCTGGGTTTGGTAACCAGAACTGGCGTAAAGTGATTAACGAAGTGATTGAATCAAAACGTGTTCACTTAGTAATGCAAAATATTATGCCGCTGGGTAAAAGCATTAAGGCGTATGCAGAGATACAAGTGCGCTTTAAAACCGAAGATAACCAAGTGCTTCCTACGGCCTCGTTTTTGGCCATGGCTGAAAAACTCGATATGGCCATAGAAATTGACCGCTTAATTATTGACTCATCACTTGAAAAAATTAAAAGCCGTAACCTCTCTGAAAAGTTTTTTGGCCTGAATGTGACCGCCTCAAGTGCACATAACGATCAATTTGTTATTTGGTTAGAACGTCGCTTATTAAAAGATACGCATATAGCCTCTAAATTAGTATTTGAAGTAAGTGAGTTTGGCCTACAGCAAAATATTAAAGCCAGTAAACGTTTTATTGATATGGTTCATCGCGTAGGTGCCCGCGTAACGGTTGAACGCTTTGGTGTAGGACTAACGTCGTTTAAGTTTTTCCGTGATTTAAAACCAGACTTTATTAAAATGGATGCAAGTTACACCCGCGGCCTAGAAGATGATAAAAACAATCAATACTTTATGCGCCTAATGGTTGATTTAGCCCATCGCATTGGTGTGAGTGTGTTTGCTGAGGGCGTTGAAAGCCAAGAAGAAAAACACATAGTAGAAACGCTTTGCCTAGACGGCGTACAAGGTTATTACATAGAAAAACCTAAAGATATTTAGCACCTCCCCTTAATTAAAGTAAAAAAGAGCACATGTGCTCTTTTTTGCGTTTAGCTGTTTAATTTTTCGCTTACTTTAAAATCACATAAATTTTACAGCTTTGTGATCGCTCAATTATTTTACTGTGTTTATTTAACTGATAACGACTCGCATATGTTGTTTATCGGGGCAGAAAAAAGGATAATACACAGGATTTTAATAGCGCGAGGCACACATGACAGAATATGTCTTGTTATTGATTGGAACCGTTCTAGTTAATAACTTTGTATTAGTACAATTTTTAGGCTTATGTCCATTTATGGGTGTATCAGGCAAGCTTGATACCGCTATTGGTATGTCTTTAGCAACCACGTTTGTGCTTACTCTTGCCTCTGTTACAAGCTATTTAGTTAATCAATATATTTTAGCGCCGCTAGATATCGAATTTTTACGCACCATGAGCTTTATTTTAGTGATTGCCGTTGTGGTGCAATTTACCGAAATGGTTGTGCGTAAAACTAGCCCGACTTTATACCGTTTACTGGGTATATTTTTACCGCTGATCACCACTAACTGTGCGGTATTAGGTGTTGCGCTTCTTAACATAAAAGAAGATCACACCTTTTTACAATCGGCCGTATATGGTTTTGGCGCAGCCGTTGGCTTTTCATTAGTACTTGTATTATTTGCAGCGCTGCGCGAACGCCTTGCTGCTGCAGATGTTCCTACCACGTTTAAAGGCGCCTCAATAGCCATGATCACCGCCGGCTTAATGTCGATGGCGTTTATGGGTTTTACCGGATTAGTGAAGTTTTAATATGACCTTAATGTATGCCTTGATAGCGCTTGGCTCGCTAGCGCTTGTTTTTGGACTTATTTTAGGCTTTGCAGCTATTCGCTTTCGTGTAGAAGGTGACCCAATTGTTGAGCAAATAGATACCATTTTACCGCAAACCCAGTGTGGCCAGTGTGGCTATCCGGGCTGTCGCCCCTACGCTGAGGCAATTGCCAACGGGGATGAAATTAATAAATGCCCACCAGGCGGAGAAGCAACGGTTAAAAAGCTAGCCGATTTAATGGGCGTAGAGCCTAAACCGCTTGCCGGTGGCGAACAAGCAGAGCCGATAAAAACAGTGGCCTATATTCGCGAAGATGAGTGCATAGGCTGTACTAAGTGTATTCAGGCATGCCCTGTGGATGCCATTGTTGGTGCTACACGCCAAATGCACACTGTACTAATAGAAGAATGTACCGGCTGCGATTTATGTGTAGAGCCCTGCCCTGTAGATTGCATTGATATGCTGCCTGTAGCCGAAACAAAACAAAACTGGAAATGGCAACTTGATGCTATTCCTGTCACGCAAATAGATTAGAGGTTTGAGTGGAAAAGTTACTTGAACAAATTAAAAAAGGCACTGTTTGGGCATTCCCGGGCGGCGTGCATCCACCACAACAAAAAACACTCTCTAACAGTGCGCGTATTGCTAGGCTTCCTCTACCTGATAAGTTAGTTGTACCAATTAAACAGCACATTGGTGCTAACGGTAAATTAATTGTAGAAAAAGGCCAACAGGTATTAAAAGGCCAAGCACTTACCGTCCCCGTTGCGAATTGGTCTGTGCCTGTACATGCGCCCAGCTCTGGCACCATAACAGATATTGCTTCTATGCCTTCGGCACATCCATCGGCTTTACCTGAGCTAAGTATTATTATTGAGCCTGATGGCAAAGATCAATGGTGCGAACTCACCCCAACACCTAACCCAAGTGAGCTTAGCCACGATGAATTAGTCGATATAATTCATCAAGCAGGTATAAGTGGTATGGGTGGAGCAGGCTTTCCTACTTATGTAAAAGCCGATATAAAACAACCTATTGAGTTTTTAATTGTTAATGCTGTTGAGTGCGAACCATACATAACAGCCGACGATGTGTTAATGCGTGAACATGCCAAGCAAGTAGTGCAAGGCATTGAGCTAATGCAACAAATTTTAAACCCGACACTGTGTATTGTTGGCATTGAAGATAATAAGCCCGAAGCCATAGCGGCTATGAAAACTGCCGCAGAGCACAACGCCAATATTGTTATTCAAACGGTGCCTACTGTTTATCCATCGGGTGGCGAAAAACAATTAATTAAATTACTTACAAACCGTGAAGTACCCAGTGGCGGTATTCCTGCCGATATTGGTATTTTAGTGCACAACACAGGAACTTTATTTGCTGTGCAGCAGGCAGTGTACGAAGGTAAACCGCTTATTGAACGCGTTGTTACAGTGACAGGTAACACCATCCATAATGCAGGTAATGTATGGGCACTATTAGGCACCGAAGTTAAGCACCTGCTTGATTGCCAAGGTTTTTCACCCGTACCCCAGCAGCGCGTTGTAATGGGCGGACCGATGATGGGCTTTACCTTACCGACTGTGCGTATTGGGGTAATTAAAACCACCAACTGTATTTTAGCCCCCGATCATAAAGAGCTGGCAGAGCCTGGCCCTGAAAAAGCTTGTATACGTTGTAGTGCCTGTGCAGATGCCTGCCCTGCTTCGTTATTGCCACAGCAACTACAATGGTTTGCAAAATCAAAAGAATACGACAAATTACAAGAGCACAACTTATTTGATTGTATTGAATGTGGCGCGTGTGCGTATGTATGCCCAAGCGAAATTCCATTGGTGCAGTATTACCGCGTAGCAAAAGTAGAAATAAAAGAGCAGCAAGCCGAAAAAATTAAAGCCGATAGAGCAAAAGAGCGTTTTGACGCCCGTAAAGAGCGCCTAGAGCGCGAGCAACAAGAACGTCAAAACCGCCATAAACGTAAACCAGCGGCAAAAACATCAGATGAAAAACAAAAAGTAGCCGATGCCCTTGCCCGCGTTAAGAGCAAATCATCGGATGGCGATGAAAAATCAGCTGTAGCCGCTGCAATTGCCCGCGCTAAAGCGAAAAAACAGCAAGGTGAAGAGCTAGAGCCAGATAACAGTGAAGTAGCTAAAGAGCGCGCACTACGTAAAGAAAAAGCACGTAAATATAAAGAACAAAAAGCTGCCGAGGGCGAGTCATCACCAACACCTGATGATAAAAAGTCAGCCGTAGCTGCTGCTATTGCCCGCGCCAAAGCGAAAAAATCGGCGCAAGCTGAGCAAAGCGCTGAGCCACAAAACGATGAAGCAACCGCTCCCGCTGATGATAAAAAGTCAGCCGTAGCTGCTGCTATTGCCCGCGCTAAAGCGAAAAAAGCGGCGCAAGCTGAGCAA
>NZ_DJHW01000006.1:0-5510 GCF_002433295.1 Pseudoalteromonas sp. UBA6610
TGGTATCAAACTTAACTTGCCGCTTATTTCAGCATCTATGGATACTGTTACAGAAGCTCGTTTAGCTATTGCCCTCGCGCAGGAAGGTGGTCTTGGTTTTATCCATAAAAACATGACCATTGAAGAACAAGCGAGAAACGTACGTAAAGTTAAAACCTACGAAGCAGGTATTGTGTCATTCCCTGTTACTGTGTCTGCCGATTTAACCATTGCAGATGCGACGCTTCTTTCGCAAGAAAAAGGGTTCTCGGGATTCCCGGTTACTGATAGCGAAAATAACCTACTAGGTATTGTTACAGGTCGTGACATGCGTTTTGAAACGAAGCTTGAACAGCCTGTTTCTAGCGTTATGACTAAAAAAGACAAACTGGTAACGGTTCAAGAAGGCGCATCGCGCGAAGAAATCTTAGGTTTAATGCACGAACACCGCATTGAAAAAATCTTAGTGGTTGATGATGCGTTTAAACTAAAAGGCATGATCACCGTAAAAGATTACCAAAAAGCGCAAGACAAACCACATGCATGTAAAGACGAGCTAGGTCGTTTACGTGTAGGTGCTGCAGTTGGTGTTGGCGCAGGTACTGATGAGCGAATTGCTGCATTAGTAGAGGCGGGTGTTGATGTTTTACTTATCGATACTTCACACGGCCACTCGCAAGGTGTTATTGACCGTGTTTCTCAAACTCGTGAAACTTACCCAGATTTACAAATTATTGCCGGTAACGTTGCTACAGCCGAAGGCGCAATTGCCCTTGCAGATGCAGGTGTGGATGCGGTTAAAGTAGGTATTGGCCCAGGTTCAATTTGTACTACGCGTATTGTTACAGGTTGTGGTGTGCCACAAATTACGGCTATTTCTGATGCGGTAGATGGCTTACAAGGGCGTGACATTCCAGTTATTGCTGATGGCGGTATTCGTTTTTCTGGCGATATTGTTAAAGCATTGGTTGCGGGTGCATCGTGTGTAATGGTGGGCTCAATGCTTGCTGGTACTGAAGAAGCGCCAGGCGAAGTTGAACTTTACCAAGGCCGTTACTACAAATCTTACCGTGGTATGGGCTCATTGGGTGCGATGGATCAAAAAGAAGGTTCGTCGGATCGTTACTTCCAAAAATCTAACCAAGCTGACAAATTAGTACCTGAAGGTATTGAAGGTCGCGTCGCTTATAAAGGCCCAATTGCAACGATTATTCATCAGCAAGTGGGTGGCCTTCGTAGCGCAATGGGATTAACGGGTTGTGCCACCATTGAAGAGCTTAATACAAAACCGCAGTTTGTACGTGTTACATCTGCAGGTATGGGTGAGTCGCACGTTCACGATGTGCAAATTACCAAAGAAGCGCCTAACTACCGCTTAGGTTAAACAACACGTTTAAATTACGGGGCTGGAATTACCAGCCCTCTTTTATAGCCACTAAGCAAATTAGTGGAATCTAGCATCTACTTTACGAGATCCTTCATGAGCAAAGATATTCACGATTCACGAATTCTAATTTTAGATTTTGGTTCGCAATACACCCAATTAATCGCGCGTCGTATCCGCGAAATTGGCGTTTACTGTGAGCTGTGGGCATGGGATGTGACCGAAGAGCAAATTCGCGAATTTAATCCACAAGGTATTATTTTATCTGGTGGCCCTGAGTCAACCACACTAGAGAACAGCCCGCGTGCACCTGAATACGTGTTTAACGCTGGCGTGCCAGTGCTGGGTATTTGTTACGGCATGCAAACCATGGCAGCTCAACTTGGCGGCAGTGTACACAGCTCAGATAAAAAAGAGTTTGGTTATGCACAAGTAGAAAAAGTGGGTAACTGTGCATTATTCGATGCAATTGAAGATCATATTACCGATGGCGGCAACGGCGTTTTAGACGTGTGGATGAGCCACGGCGACAAAGTAATGGAAGTGCCGGCAAGCTTTAGCACCACAGCTAAAACACCAACGTGTCCGCATGCTGCTATGTCTAACGAAGAAAAACGTTTTTACGGCGTACAATTTCACCCAGAAGTAACGCACACTCATCAAGGACAACGTTTATTAGAGCGTTTTGCAATTGATATTTGTGGATGTGAAAAGCTATGGACACCTGCCAAAATTATTGATGATGCTATTGAGCGCATTAAAGAAACCGTTGGCGATGACGAAGTTATTTTAGGCTTATCAGGAGGTGTTGATTCATCTGTTGTAGCAATGCTGATCCACCGTGCAATTGGCGAAAACCTAACATGTGTATTTGTTGATAATGGCTTACTTCGCTTAAACGAAGGTCAGCAAGTTATGGACATGTTTGGCAATAAATTTGGCTTAAACATTGTTAAAGTAGACGCTGAGGAGCAGTTTTTAGCTGACCTTGCAGGCAAATCAGATCCAGAAGAAAAACGTAAAGCCATTGGCCATACGTTTATTAATGTATTTGATGAGCAAGCTAAAAAGCTTAAAAATGCGAAGTGGTTAGGTCAAGGGACTATTTACCCAGACGTAATAGAATCAGCCGCTTCAGCCACAGGTAAAGCACACGTAATTAAATCTCACCACAACGTGGGCGGCTTACCAGATGACATGAAAATGGGCTTAGTTGAGCCATTACGTGAATTATTTAAAGATGAAGTACGTAAAATTGGCTTAGAGCTTGGTTTACCGTACGACATGCTTTACCGCCACCCGTTCCCAGGGCCAGGTTTAGGTGTACGTGTACTTGGCGAAATTAAAAAAGAGTACTGTGATTTACTACGTCGTGCTGATGCTATCTTTATTGAAGAGCTACACAAAGCTGAGCTTTATCATAAAGTAAGCCAAGCGTTTACTGTATTCTTACCTGTTAAGTCGGTAGGGGTTATGGGCGATGCACGTAAATATGATTGGGTTGTATCACTACGTTGTGTTGAAACTATCGACTTTATGACGGCGCGTTGGTCACATTTACCGTATGAGTTTTTAGGTGTGGTTTCTAACCGTATCATTAACGAAATTGACGGTATCTCACGTGTTGTTTACGATATTTCTGGTAAACCACCGGCCACTATTGAGTGGGAATAACACCCGTTTTTACTAATGGTTAATGCCTTTTAGATAGCAAACATAGTTTTGTTATCTAGATAATAAAAAGTCCGCTTACACGGACTTTTTTTATGCCTAAAAACCGTTAGCTCTTGCCCACTAAACTCATTAAGTGAAGTGGGCTAAGCGGGTTTATTTTGCAGGAACGGGCGTAGGTTGCTCGGTTTCTGTAAGTAGCCCTTTAACTAGGCTAATACAGCCTAAAATTAAAATAATAGTAAAGGGCAGGGCGGCAATAATAGTAATGTATTGCAATGCTTGGATTGAATCGGTGCCACCAATCCACAGCATTAACATAGCAATAATACTGGCAATAACGGCCCATACTAGCTTTTGCTTTATAGGTACTTCTAGTTTTCCGCCTGATGTAAGGCTATCTATTACAATAGAGCCGGAGTCGAGGGTGGTAACAAAAAAGATAATTATTAACGCCACAGCTAAAAGAGAAAGCAGCGTACCAAATGCATAAGCATCTAGCATATAAAACAAGCTAAGCGTTACATCTGTAATACCTTGGTTTGCGCCAAGTACACCAACTTCATTTATAATTTGATCAATCGCAACACCACCAAAAACCGACATCCAAGCAGTAGTTACAAGAGTAGGAATGAGTAATACATACACTAAAAATTCGCGTATGGTGCGCCCTTTTGAAATACGCGCCACAAACATACCAAAGCAAGGTGCGTATGCAACCCACCACGCCCAATAAAACACAGTCCAGCCATGTAACCACTGCGTATCTTCTCGGCCTGTGCTGTAGCTTAGAGGAATGATATTTTTAACATAACCTATTACTGCTGTGTAGGCAGAATCAAGTACCGTGGTAAAGTTTAAAATAAACACTAAACCCAGAAACACAAAGGCTATGCCCATATTTATATTGCTTAGGAGTTTAACGCCACCATCCATACCGCGCACAATAGAGAGGATAGCCAAGCTCATAATTAATAAAATAATGCCTTGTTGTAATAATAAAGAGCTTTTAAAGCCGAGCACGTGGCTAATACCACTGGCAGCTTGTGCCCCGCCTAAGCCTAACGACGTAGCTAGACCAAAAAGGGTTACTAATACCGCCATTACATCGATAACATCACCTAACTTGCCCCATACTCTATCTCCTAAAAGCGGATAAAATATTGAGCGCATAGAAAGCGGTAAGCCTTTGTTATAAACAAAATAGGCTAGGCATAAAGCGGTCATACCGTAAATTGCCCACGCGTGCAGACCCCAATGGAAAACAGTAGCCCCTAAAGCCATTTCTCGGCCTTGCTCGGTAAAGGCTTCTGCATTAAGAGGCGTGCCAAACCAGTCGGTGTAAAAGGCGGTGGGCTCTGCCACGCCCCAAAAAATTAGACCAATACCCATGCCTGCAGCAAAGAGCATAGACACCCACGATAAGGTTGAATAGTCTGTAGTTGCTTTATCGCCGCCAAGGCGAATTTTACCCAGCGGTGAAGCGGCAATACCTACTGCAAACAGCAGTAATATATTGGCGCCCCACATAAATACGTAGTCAAAATTAGTTAGTGCGGCATTTTTTATTGAGTTAATCGCCTCTTTAGCTTCGTTAGGCGAGAGTGCAAGTAGAGTAATTATAAAAAGTAGAGATAGGCCAATAGAAACAGAAAATACATTAGTATGAATATCCATGCCCCATTTGCTAACGTTATCTTGTCCTACTTGGTAATCGGTTGAATCGATACTGTATTTTTTTGATTTAAACTTCATATAACACGGCGTGAACTACCAGCAACTGCCAATAGTAAAGCTCCTCCATATTTGCATTGTGAATGACCCGCGTAAGTAAGATACATGATGAAATATGCAATTAGGTGGTAATACCAATCGACTTAAATACTTAGTCTTTCTAGCGAGCTAAATAAAGCGCTAACAGCGTTATAAATTTCTCAGGTAGAGCAACTACATGTAAAAATTAATGCCTTGTAACCGCTCTATTTATCTGTCGCTATAAGCGACTAATAACTTAACACGATTGGTATAACGCGGATCCCCTAGACGCTAAATTGTATCATAAATGCTGCCAATGTTATTGACTTGTTTATGTATACAGCAACTCCACCAAGCTAAACCGCTATAAAAATAACTAACAGCAAGTGTAAATACATCATGCTAGCTAAAGTATTTAACACTTAAGAAGGAATTTACAGCATAGCGTTTGGGCTAAGCGTAGGTAAAAACAGTACCGCGGTTATTAAGCTCGCACGGTTTTAAAGCACACACTGCAGTTTTAATTACGCTAAGCTGAGCAGCATTTATTTTTTAAAGGTAAGTGCTGTTAAAGCTAAAGTGGCTTTACAGCGCTATTTAGCTTGCTAATTCAGCGTTTTGTATAATTAAAAGGCAGTTAAACTAAAAAGTTAATTTTTTACTTTACCTTTTCTAAAAGGTCTCTATAATTCGTCGACATTGCAGGGGCGTAGTTCCAATT
>NZ_DJHW01000006.1:5887-33120 GCF_002433295.1 Pseudoalteromonas sp. UBA6610
GCCATTTCTTCTTTACATCGTTTTTATTACTTCATATATTGTTCTAGTGTTTAATCTACTGAGTTGTTATGCATCCACGTTACGCAGCTATTTTTGGTATAGAAAACCTTGAACTAAATCAGCATTATCGTCCTAAAAATACTGAGACTACTTCAGCCGTTTCACAAAGCACTCCAGCTGAGCCTTTAGCGCTGAGCAAACAGTTATTAAGTGATATACGTTTAAGTGCACCTTCTTTAACAATTAATCATGTTTTAAAAGGGCCAGACATACAGTTAACCGACGATAAACTTACACTACCAACCTCACAGCTCAGTGCTTCTGATAAGCGCGCTTTATGGGCTTTAATGAGCACACACCTTGATAAACTTTAAACCTGTAAACGAAAGCGCAATAGCACAATTAATGGCTATTGAAACTGCCTGCCACTCTCACCCTTGGTCTCTTAAAACAATGAGCTCTTGCATGGGCGGCCGTTACTTTAATTTAGCGGCGTTTGATGAAAACACCCTAGTAGGTTTTTATATAGGTGAAAAGGCAGGGCCTGATTTTACCCTTATGGATATATGTGTAACGCCCAGTGAGCAAGGTAAAGGCATTGCAAGGCAGTTACTTAGCCAGTTTATTGAATATGGCGAGCAGCAAAATGCTGAAAATCTTTTTTTAGAAGTACGCGAATCAAACGCGCGTGCAATAACGCTTTACGAACATGCTGGCTTTACGCAAATGTCGGTACGTAAAAACTATTACCCAAGCGATGAGCCCTATAAGAATGGCTATGAAGACGCCATACTAATGGGTATGGCGCTTAACTTAGGGTTTAGTTAAAGGGTTAAATTAAGCGCTAAATAAACGTTTAAAGTAAAATACGCGCTTTTAGGCGGTTTCTTTACTTTTAGCTATGGTTTGCTCAATAGCATTAATTAAATTTACAATTAATGTGGGGCGCTGCGCTTGGTCATTACTAAGCAGGTTTTCTTCTAGTAGCGCTGCACTGTGGTAAATATCGTCAAAATTAAAACAACCAGCACTGCCTTTTAAGCTATGAGCTACGCTTCGAAGTGCTTCTGCATCGTTACTGGCTTTTAAGCTGTTTACCTTTTGTAAGTAACTTGGCAGGTTAGCCACATAGTTATCGTTAATTTGTTGAAACTTTTCACTTTTTAGTAAACTATCCCACTTGTTCTGATTATCTTTTTCAAGATTTAAGTAACTGACTAGCACGTTTTCAAGCGCGTCTTTATCAATGGGTTTTGCCAGCGCTTTATCGCAACCTGCCTCAATGTATGTGTCTATATCATGGTTCATTACATTGGCAGTAAGCGCGATAATGGGCCCATCGTAGGCTGCATGACGTAGCATTTTAGTTGCCTCAAGGCCGCCCATTACAGGCATTTGCATATCCATAATAATTAGCTGGTAGTCGTTTACTAACGCCATTTCTACTGCTTGTGCACCATTGTTAGCCATATCTGGCTCTAGGCCCCAGGTTTGTAAAAGCAGTTTTATAAGTAGCTGGTTATCGGGGTTATCTTCGGCAACTAATATGTTGGCATCAAAACTCGAAGTGGCAAACGACAAGAAAGGGTCTTTTTCTGGAATAAGCTGTGCTTGCTCAGTTAAAAGCTCAAGTGACTGTTTAGGCTCGTTAATATGGCAATCAACGGTAATAGCAAAGCGACTGCCTATGCCAATTTCGCTTTTTAAAGTAACATCGCCACCCAATAATTGCGCTAAGTTTTTAGAAATACATAAACCTAATCCTGTGCCTCCAAAGCGGCGCGTGGTGGTGGCATCAGCTTGTTCAAAAGGTTTAAATATACGCTCTATTTGGTGCTCAGACATACCAATACCGGTGTCTTTAACAACAAATTCAAGCTGCTGCTTACTTTGCAAATAATGCACACAAATTGACACCTTGCCTTGCTCGGTAAATTTTACGGCATTGCTGGCTATGTTTATCAAAATTTGTTTTAAACGCGTCATATCACTATAAATAGTGCGCGGTAATGGCAGCTCGTAATGAATGCTAAACCCGAGCTGTTTTTCATGTGCTAGCGGTTCAATAATTGATTCTATATCGTGAACCAGCTGCACTACATTAAGGGGTGCTTGCTCTACAGCGAGCTTTTCTGCTTCTATTTTAGATAAATCGAGTATGTTGTTTATTAGCTCTAATAAGTGTTTAGAGTTTCGTAAAATGGTATTTAAATGCTGTTTGTCGTTAACCACTTTATCGTTAATTAATAACTGCTCGGTAAAGCCCATAATGGCCGTAAGTGGGGTGCGAATCTCGTGACTCATATTTGCTAAAAAACGGCTTTTAAGCTGGTTAGCTTGCTCTGCTTGAGCTATGGCAAGTTCAAGCTGGCTGTTCATCGCTTCGAGCGCTTTAGTACGGCTTTCTACTTTGTCTTCTAGGTGGTGTTTATATTCTTCTAGCTGCTCTTGGTAGTGTCTAATTTGGTTAATCATGTGGTTAAAATCGTTAAACAACACGCCGACTTCATCATTTGTATGAGCAGGTAAATTTATCGATAAATCACCATCACCTACACGGTGGCTGGCGGCCCCTAAAAGCTCAATTGGGTTTAGCAGTAAATTGCGCACAACCACAAAAATAAGGATAGGCAGGGTGATCACCGAAATTATCACAATTAAGCCTGTGATTAAGCTAATTGCCTTACCCGATTGATAAAGCACACCTTTTGGAATGGTTGATACAAAGTAATAACCGCCGCTCATTTGTACAGCAAATATCATTCTTTCTATTTTATCTATGCTCGAAAGCTCAATCGTCGAAAGGGTGCCTACATCGGCTAAATCGTGAACCTGCTCAAGCTCGTGCTCGGTAATATATTGCCCGCGTAAGCTGTAGTCTGAGCTAAATAAAATTTGCCCGTCGTTGGTTAGCAGTAAATTAAGGGTGTTGTTATAAGGTGCCTCTAAAATACTGGTGTTTAATATAGAGGGTTCAACTTGTAATACTATAAAGCCAAGTTGTTGTGGGCGTTTTAAATAGTAATCAACACTTTGTACGCGCTGTACAAAAAATAAGTTGGTGGTGCCATCGTTGTTTTGCACCATAAATTGTTGTTGGCGCAAATTACTTTGCAGTACTTGCTTAAAAAATGGGTATGACTGCGGTGCGGTAGTTAAATTATTAGAATAATACGCGTCACTTTTACCACTGGCCGAGACTAAGTTAATACTAATTATATCTGGGTAGGCTTCGCTGTAACTGGCAAAAACATCCATTAGTGCCCCTAAGCGGCGGGTATAGCTGCCATCAGCATGAATGTCGTTTGATAAAAAATCGTTTAAAACAGGCGAGGTAGACAGTAGTTTTGCTGTTGAATGAAACGAGTCTATGTAGTTGAAAACCTTTTGCTGTTGCTGCTCAACAAAGCGACTCATTATAAGATCAGCCTGCTTTTGTGTTGAGTTGGTTACGTTAGTTAATGTAAAACCACCTAAAAACAACAAGGGTAGTATAACAAGCGGGGTTATATACCATAATAATCGAATACTTAATTTACTGGTTTTCATGACCAAACTACTTATCCTCCGTGCAATCTAGCAATGATATGCGTTACGACTTTATTACACAAGAAGCGTAAGCTGATTTGGGTTAATTTAGCGTAAAAAAAGTGTGTATATAATTGGTTTAAATACGGCTAATGAGCACCGAAAGCGATATTATCTTTAAGGCGCTATATTTAGCTTTATTTTAAATAAGTTAGCGGCTGCGCTGCTTGGTTTTTTAATTATATAGCTAACAGTGCAGTATCAATGCCTGTCATAAATTGAGCGCAAGGGGCTAACCCGTAGCGCTATTTTTATATTTATTAGTGTTTAGCACAACGCATTAAAATATGCGTTGTTAGGGCATTGGCATTAAGGGTAATTTAGCCACGCTTAAAATTAATGCGTGGCTTTAAAATGCTATTTATTTAAAGTATTACACATTTAAAAATTAGTTCTTTTGAGTGTGAGCCGTACCGTAAGAGCGCACTAAAAAGTTTATTGCTACTTCTACCCAGCGGTCTATATCTTTTTTAAGCACTGGCTGATCGGGGTGAGTTAAGTACATTAAATGTAGCTCACTGCGCATTAAGGCAACAAATAGGTTAGTGGCTTCTTCAATGTTTAATTCTTCAAAATCAAGCTCTTTAGATTCCACTGCCGCTTTTAAATAATTAGAGACCTTGTCTTTTACCACCCGCGGGCCAGAGTTATAAAACATATGACCTATGGCGGGTAAGCGGGGGGCTTCAGCAACAACAATTCGGTATAGAGCCATGGCTGTCTCTGATAGAGCGATTTGTAAATAAGCATGCCCAAGGCGGCGTAAGTTTTCTGTTAAGTTGCCTGGCTTAAACGTTATATTATCGATTGATGCTGTAAATATTTCGCATTCACTTTTAATGACCGCTAAAAATAAAATTTCTTTATTTGCAAAGTGAGCGTAAACCGTCGATTTTGATACGCCTGCCTCACGTTGGATCATGTCGGTGGTTGCACCATTAAAACCATGAATTAAAAATATTTTACGTGCAGCGTGTAATACCGTTCGTGCTTTTGCGCCAAGCTCTAATTCACTTGGAGGCAGAGTGTTTTGGGCATTAGTAAGCGTTTTTGTCATTACATTTCACCTTGACATAATGTTAAATTACGCCTAGCATATCAAACCGAGCGGTACAGTTCAATTTGAGCTTTGAGTTAAGGGTGTTTTTAGCAGCTGTTAACTATCGGTATTACCCTGTTTAAATGTATTTAAGGTGTGACTAGGCAGCAATTAGCGTGCTTAGCTTTTTTTTTGCTTATCACTCGAACCGAGCGGTACAGTACATAAATAATTGTGTTATTAATTTAGGATTTAAAAATGGCTAATCAGTGTCTTAATAAAAGACTTTTTAATTATTCGCGGCATTCAGCTATTGCGCTTACATTAGCTGCGGCTTTGTCTGGTTGTGTAGTGGGTCCTAACTTTGAAGAGCCTAATACAAATATAAACAACGATGCTATAAAGCCAACTCCCGAATTTACTCAGCTACAACGCGGTAATGCTGAATTGGCGTGGAATTGGTGGACAATTTTAAACGATCCTATTTTAACGGAGCTAGAGCGCAAAGCACAGTTAGGTAATCTTGACTTACAGCTAGCATCAAGCCGAATTGCCCAAAGCCGCGCGGCATTGGGTATTGCATCGGCAGACCGCTTACCCAGTGTATCTGCTGGGTTTGACTACAAGCGCGAAGGGCTGAGCGAAAATGGTAAGTTTGTTGCACTCGGTGCGCCCTCAGAGCCTGATAACTTTTGGCAGCTTGGTTTTGATGCCAGCTGGGAACTTGATTTATGGGGCCGTAATAAACGTGTTGAAGAAGGGGCCTTCGCTATGCTGCAGGCCTCTTTGTATGCGCGTGAAGCCGTGCGTGTTAGCTTAGCTGGCGAGGTGGCTAAAACATATTTGTTACTGCGCAGTGCACAAACGCAGCTAAACATAACACACGAAAACAAAACTATTGCAGAGCGTGTGTTAAAGCTTGCACAAAGCCGCGAAAAAAACGGTGTAAGTACACGTTTTGAAACAATTAGTGCAAAAGCAGAGCTGGCAACAATTAATGCTGCGCTACCAGAGCAAACGCAGCGCCGTAATGTGTTAATGAACGCGCTTGCGTTGCTAGTAGGTGAAAAACCACGTGCCTTAAATGCTTTATTAGCCGAGCGTATTGCCGCGCCCGTTATGCCAAGCGAAATCCCTTCGGCTATTCCATCAGAATTTGTGAAACGCCGCCCAGATATTTTACAAGCGCAAGCAAACTTACACAGCGCTGTTGCCGCTATTGGCGCGGCCGAAGCGAATTTTTACCCACGCATTACTTTAACGGGCTCATTAGGAGTTGAAGGGTATGCGCAGAGTGATTTATCAACCTGGGATTCACGTGTTTTTTCAGTGGGACCAAATGTTTATTTGCCTATTTTTCAGGGTGGGCGCTTAAAATCACAGCTTAAGCTTACTAAAGAGCGCGAGAAAAACGCGGCTTTAACGTATCGTCAAACTGTACTAAAAGCGTGGCACGAAGTTGATAACGCAGTAGATGGTTGGGCTGCGCAGCAAAATCACCATCACAAAGTTGAAATTGCCCACGACTTTAATAAGCAGGCTTTACAAACCGTTGAAAGAGCCTACCAGCAAGGGGCAGCCGACTACCTTAGTGTTTTAACGGCGCAGCGTAATTTATTAGCAAGCCAAACTAAGTTAAATAACAGTGCAACCAATGCCTCGATTGCGGTTGTAAATTTGTATAAATCTCTCGGTGGTGGCTGGAACCCAGACGCGCTACCTGAAAGTGCGCTTACGCCAATGTCAGCCAAGGCGGAGGGCGAGTAATGAATGCAGTCACGATTAATGTGCCTGTACAAAATGCAGCACCTGTTGCTAAGCCCGCAGGGCCTTCAAAACAAGCACTGGCTGGGCTATTAGGCATTTTTATTGCCGCTATGATGGCGGGTTTAAATAACCGAGTAGGGGCACTTGGATTAGCAGATGTTAGGGGCGTAATAGGGGCTAGTTTAGACGATGCCTCTTGGCTTTCAAGCGCCTATACCGTTGGGGAGCTAATCGCTATGCCTTTTGCTTCTTGGTTTGCTATTACGTTATCGGTTAGACGCTTTCATATTTCTATGGTGACTATATGTGGCGTTATTGCGGCTATTTTGCCTTTTATTCATGATTTAAACTTATTAATTGCTCTGCGTTTTGTGCAAGGGGTAAGTAGTGGCGCGCTCATTCCTATATTAATGATGGCTGCACTTAAATTTTTACCCCCTAACATACGTTTACACGGTTTAGCGCTTTACGCCATGACCGCTACATTCGCTCCAAATTTAGCTATTTGGCTAAGCGGGCAGTGGGCTGATGTGTTATCGGACTGGCGCTGGATTTACTGGCAAGTTATTCCGCTTTGTATTATTGCGGGCTCACTAACTGCGTGGGGGCTCCCAAAAGAGGGCGTTAAATATGCGCGCTTTAAAGAAGGAAACTGGTTAGGCCTAGTGTGCGGCGTATCGTCTTTGACGTTAATTGCCATCGCGCTTGATCAAGGTGTGCGTTTAGATTGGTTTAATTCATCGCTTATTAGTGTGTGTTTTTTTGGTGGGCTAATTTTATTTGGCTGCTACGTATTAACCGAGTGGCATCACAAAGCGCCGTTTATGAGACCGCAATTATTAGGCCGACGCAATTTAGGTATTGGCTCTGTACTGCTTACCATGTTGTTAGTGGTGTTGATGTCGGGCTCAATGTTGCCCTCAACCCATTTAGCCAATTTGCATAGCTATAGAGCATTACAGCTAGCGCCAGTAGGGTTATTAATTGCGCTACCACAACTTGTACTTGGCTCGGTAGTGGCACTGCTTTTATACAAAAAATGGGTAGACGCCCGCATTGTGATGTCAATTGGATTATTTTTAATTGCGCTGGCCTGTTTTAGCGGCGCACAAATTACGCCTTTATGGCATCGCGATCAATTTATCACAGCGCAGCTGTTGCAAGCATTTGGCCAGCCCATGGCAGTGGTCTCTATTTTATTTTTAATGACCAGTGTACTAGACCCAAGCGAAGGGCCGTTTTTTTCGGGAACCATAAACACATTACGTGTGTTTGGCTCGCTTATTGGCGGGGCTGTTGTGGGGCAGCTATTAACGGTGCGCAGTCATTTTCATAACGAAATGCTATTAGATCGCGCCTCACTGGTCGGTAATTCATTGGCAAACACCATACCTAATGATCAATTAGGTGGCGTTATTGCCCAGCAATCGTTAGTGATGTCGGTAGGTGATGCCTACTTGGTGCTAGGTGTGTTAGCACTTGTATTAATTCCGCTGGCGCTATGTATGAACTTTGTACCAGCCCCGAATCTTAATAAATCTTAAATTTTAATTGTTGAGTAATATATTATGGCCTTACCAAAAGTAGTTAAATTAACCGTTGTAGCAACTATACTTGCCGTTGTTGCAGGCAGTATTATTTATCTTAATAAACCGGAGTCGCAAAGTGCAACTCAAACAACTGACGATGCCTACGTGCAAGCCGACTTTACCTTTGTGGCGCCTCAGGTATCTGGCACGGTAGATCAAGTACTCATTAAAGATAACCAGCGAGTACAAAAAGGCGATTTAATTGCCACCATAGATAATCGCGATTTTGTAGTGGCCCTAGATTCTGCTAAAGCCCAAGCTAATAGTGCTAAAGCAAGTGTAGCTAGCTTGCAAGCTAAGCTAACTTATCAAGATTCGCTGGTACAACAAGCGCAAGCTGCGGTAGAGGCCGATACTGCATCACTTAAATTAGCGCAGTTAAATTTAAAGCGTTATACCAACTTAGCAACCGATGGCTCAGGCACTGTGCAAGCACGAGAAGAAGCACAAGCAAAGCTGGCTATTCAAAAAGCAAACTTGCATAAAAACCAAGCAGGCCTTGCAGCAGCAAAGCAGCAAATTGAAATTTTACGTGCCGATATCGAAAAAGCCAAAGCCGTACTTGTACAAGCTAAAGCTCGTGTAGTAGATGCCGAGCTTAAGTTATCGTATACCCAAATTACTGCACCTATTGATGGCATAGTTGGCCAAAAATCGGTGCGTGTAGGGGCGTATGTAAACCCAGGCAGCCCGCTATTGGTTGTTGTACCACTTGATAAAGTGTTTGTTAGTGCAAACTACCGTGAAACTCAACTAGCTAATGTAAAAGTAGGCCAAGAAGTTGAAATAAAAGTAGATGCACTACCAGGGCAAATTTTACGTGGCCACGTTGATAGCCTAAGCCCTGCCAGTGGCGTGAGCTACTCAGCCATTGGTGCACATAACGCCACAGGAAACTTCACCAAAATTGTGCAGCGTTTACCGGTTAAAATTAGCTTAGATGCAAACCAGCCGGCGCTTAAGCAGTTACGAGTAGGTATGTCGGTGGTGCCAAGTATTTCAATAACGCAGTAGCACATTGCGTTAATTACAGGGCCAGTAACCATGTTGCTGGCCCTTAAAATTAGTTACTCCTTCCTTTTGCATATAAAGCCAAGATATTTTTGAGTTAGATAGCACACTTTTATACCGACTCCTGTTACAATTGCCACTATTAAAAAATTAGCTATATGGCGTTAATTGTTGTCAATTTATTCACACTAAATTGCTCAAAGCCCAGTTAATAACGATCAACTTAACGGGTTGCCTTGCATACACTTAATGTTATGCATGTAACTTGGCATCAAACTAAAAGAACTTATTAATGGCAGACCAGAATATTATCAACGAAATTAGCAAGCGAAGGACTTTTGCAATCATATCGCACCCGGATGCTGGTAAAACCACCATCACCGAAAAAGTACTTTTGTTCGGACAAGCGATTCAAAAAGCCGGTACTGTAAAAGGCCGTGGCTCTAATCAGCATGCAAAGTCTGACTGGATGGAAATGGAAAAAGAGCGTGGTATATCGGTTACTACCTCCGTAATGCAGTTTCCGTATAACAATGCGCTGGTTAATTTACTTGATACCCCTGGACACGAAGACTTCTCAGAAGATACTTACCGTACATTGACCGCGGTAGATTCGTGTTTAATGGTTATTGATGCCGCAAAAGGTGTAGAAGAACGTACCCGTAAGCTAATGGAAGTTACGCGCCTACGTACCACGCCTATTGTTACCTTTATGAATAAGTGTGACCGTGATATTCGTGACCCAATGGAACTACTTGATGAAGTAGAAACAGAGCTAAATATTGCCTGTGCGCCTATTACTTGGCCAATTGGTTGTGGTAAAGAGTTTAAAGGTGTTTATCACATTCATAACGACGAAGCGGTTTTATACAAAACAGGCCAAGGTCATACTATTCAAGAAGTTCGCACTGTAAAAGGCCTAGATAACCCAGAGCTTGATACCGCCATTGGTGAAGAACTCGCTGAGCAATTACGTGAAGAGCTAGAGCTAGTAATTGGTGCCTCAAATGAGTTTGATCTTGAATTGTTTTTAGCGGGTGAGCTTTCACCGGTGTACTTTGGTACAGCCCTTGGTAACTTTGGTGTAGACCATGTACTTGATGGTTTAACGCAATGGGCACCAACGCCATTACCGCGCGAAACAGATGACCGCCAAGTAATCGCAACAGAAGAAAACTTTACCGGCTTTGTGTTTAAAATTCAGGCCAACATGGACCCTAAACACCGTGACCGCATTGCCTTTATGCGTATTGTGTCGGGCAAATACAGCCAAGGCATGAAAATGAACCACGTACGTCTTGGTAAGCAAATTAGTATTTCTGATGCGGTAACCTTTATGGCGGGCGATCGTGAGCGCGCAGCAGATGCATATGCGGGCGATATTATTGGTTTGCATAACCACGGTACCATTCAAATTGGTGATACCTTTACGCAAGGCGAAAAGCTTAAATTTAGCGGTATTCCTAACTTTGCTCCTGAGCTATTTCGTCGTATTCGTTTGCGCGATCCGCTTAAGCAAAAGCAGTTATTAAAAGGCTTAGTACAACTTTCTGAAGAAGGTGCTGTACAGGTATTTAGACCGCTTACTAACAACGATTTAATTGTAGGCGCGGTAGGTGTACTACAGTTTGATGTAGTTGTCGCGCGCTTAAAAGCTGAGTACAACGTAGATGCAATTTACGAAGGCGTAAATGTAAATACGGCACGTTGGGTAAGCAGCGACGATGTTAAAAAGTTTGAAGAGTTTAAACGTAAGTGCGAAAGCAACTTAGCACTCGATGGTGGCGATAACTTAACTTACATAGCACCGAGCCGTGTAAACCTTAACTTATCGGTAGAGCGTTACCCAGAGGTAACCTTTAACCATACGCGCGAAAACTAGAATCGACTGACTAAAGTTAACTGAAAGCCTGCTATGGCGGGCTTACAAAGGTAAATAATATAATGAACATTCGTACTATTTTAGTAGAAAAAGCCATTGCCGCCATGACCGCAGCAGGCCTACCAGAAGACACAAACCCAGCTGTTACACAAAGCACACGCCCACAGTTTGGTGATTACCAAATTAATGGTGCAATGGGCGCCGCTAAAAAAATGAAAAGCAACCCACGTGAGCTTGCGCAAAAAATTATTGATAACCTAGATGTAACCGACATCGCTGAAAAAACAGAAATTGCCGGCCCTGGTTTTATTAATATTCATTTAAAGCCTGAGTTTTTAGCCAACAGTGTAAAAGCAGCAAACAACGATGCAAAACTGGCTGTAAACGAGCACGCAAACCCGCAAACTGTCGTGGTAGATTACTCATCACCTAACCTTGCAAAAGAAATGCACGTAGGCCATTTGCGTTCAACCATTATTGGTGATGCCATTGTACGTGCGCTTGAATTTAGAGGCGACAAAGTCATTCGTCAAAACCACATGGGCGATTGGGGCACACAATTTGGTATGCTAATTGCGCATTTAGAAGATCAAATTAGCCAAGGCGTAGACTTAGAGTCGGTAGCGCTTGCTGATTTAGAAACGTTTTACCGCGATGCTAAAAAGCGTTTTGACGATGAAGAAGGCTTTGCCGATAAAGCCCGTGACTATGTAGTTAAACTACAAGGCGGCGACGCGCACTGTGAAAAGCTATGGAAGCTATTTATAGCGACCTCTGTTAAGCACTCTGAAGAAGTTTACAAACGTCTAAATGTAACGCTTACCCAAGACGATATTATGGCTGAAAGTGCTTACAACAGTGAGCTTAACGATATTATTAGCCTGTTAAAAGATAAAAACATAGCGGTAGAGTCGCAAGGCGCACAAGTGGTCTTTTTAGATGAACTTGCTAATAAAGATGGTGAGCCATCGGCGTTTATCGTGCAAAAATCTGGCGGCGGCTTTTTATATGCAACCACCGATTTAGCCGCGTGTAACTACCGCTCAAATACCTTAGGCGCTGAGCGTATTTTAATATTTGTTGATGCACGCCAAAGCCTTCACTTTAATCAAGTGGAGCTTACCGCACGTAAAGCAGGCCTTTTACGCGATGAAACCAGCTATGAGTTTTGCCCGTTTGGCACCATGATGGGCGCCGATGGTAAACCATTTAAAACCCGTACAGGTGGTACAGTAAAACTTGCTGATTTACTTGAAGAATCAATTAGTCGTGCAGCAACAAAACTTGCTGAGCGTGAATCTGATTTATCAGATCATGATCGCAGCGAAATTGCGCGTAAAGTAGGTATTGGCGCTGTTAAATACGCTGATCTTTCTAAGCATCGTACCAGCGATTACATATTCAACTGGGACACCATGTTAAGCTTTGAAGGCGCAACAGCACCTTACTTACAATATGCTTATACTCGTGTGCGCAGTATTTTCCGTAAATCAGGTGTCGATGCCGCTACGCTAAATGCAGATGTAGCTATAGCTGAGCCGCAAGAAAAAGCACTCGCGCTTAAACTGCTTCAGCTTGAAGAAGTCCTTGATTTAATGATCTCTGAGGCTACTCCGCACGTACTATGTAGCTACTTATACGAGCTAGCTAGCCTATACATGACATTCTACGAAGCCTGTCCAGTACTTAAAGAAGGCGTAGAGCCAAACGTACGCGATAGCCGTTTAGTGTTATGTAATTTAGTGGCAGATACACTAAAAACAGGATTGGATCTGTTAGGCATTGAAGTCATGGAGCAAATGTAATCACCGTCGTATTTTAACCTAATACTGCGTTATCCACCCCAACTTACCCTAATCACATACAAATCGTATGCTCATAGGGATAAGTAGGAGGTGGATGCCTTGTCTTAGGCTAAACTACATAGGTGAACCTTCTGCTTCGTGTAGTTCGCTTTGACTGCGTTGTCGTGCTTTTTTAGCCTAAGTCACATACTAACTGTATGCTCCTTGGCATAAAAAAGCACTTCGCCTTGTCAGCACTCCTGCACTTGCAGATATCTGAGTTGTGTAGTTCGCTTTAGCTGCGTTGGTAAAATTATTTAGCCTAAGTCACATACAAACCGTATGCTCCTTGGCATAAATAGTTTTACCGCCTTGCTAGCACTCCTACACTTGCAGATGATTTTAGGCTTTACTTGACGAACTTTTGTAAGTTAATCAATTTTGTAGCTGATAGCTGATAGCTGATAGCTGATAGCTGATAGCTGATAGCACCGTAGGTTGGGTTGAGTGAAACGAAACCCAACATTAACCAAGCACTAACCCAAAATATAAAATTGTTCTTATTACTGATTACTATTGATTGCCTGACCTTACTTACCCACATACGCTTTAATAAACAGAGAAGGATTTGTTTATGAAACTCGAAGACATCCGCCGTGAATACCTGCAAGACGCGCTAAGCGAAGATAATTTGCAAGATGATCCATTCAAACAATTTGAAACGTGGCTTGAGCATGCTGTGGGCAGTAATATCCCAGACCCAACGGCCATGGTTGTGGCAACGGTTGATGAAACCGGGCAACCTTCACAGCGTATTGTATTGCTAAAACATTTAGATGATAACGGGTTTGTATTTTTTACTAATACCGGCTCACGTAAAGCGCAAGAGCTAAAAGGCAATAACAAAATATCGCTGCATTTTCCGTGGCATCATATGGAGCGCCAAGTGATTGTATACGGCGAGGCAAAACCATTACCGACGGCTGCAGTCGCTAAATATTTTTTATCGCGCCCTAAAGAAAGCCAATTAGCAGCATGGGCCTCAGCGCAAAGCAGGCCGGTCTCATCGCGCAAAGTGCTTATGGAAACCTTTGCCAATATGAAGAGTAAATTTGCTAATGGTGAAATTCCATTGCCTGATTTTTGGGGGGGTTACTGCGTAGTCCCTTCTAAAATAGAGTTTTGGCAAGGCGGCGCACATCGTTTACACGACCGCTTTATATATCAGCGCCAAACTGATAATAGCTGGCAAATAACACGTTTAAACCCTTAACCGGTTTACGCTGTGAAGTTTATAGACTCCCACTGCCACCTCGATTTTGCTGAGTTTGACGCAAACCGCGAAGCACTCATAAAAGAGTGTATGGCTAAAGGCGTTGAGCGCTTTGTTGTGCCAGGTATTAGCTTGGCGCAATCTCAGCAACTAATTGAATTTAAATCTAAATACCCACAAGTACATATTGCCGCAGGGCTTCACCCTTACTTTTTAGATGAGCATAAAGATGCTCACTTAGCGCAGTTATTCGATTTTGCAAAAACCAATAAAAAACAGCTGGTGGCAATAGGGGAGTGCGGGCTTGATAGAAGTATTGATGACCTTGAAAAACAAACCAGCCTATTTGAGCAACATATTACCCTTGCTAACGAGCTCAAGCTGCCGCTTATTGTGCATCACAGGCAAAGCCATGATTTAATTGCGCATGCGTTTAAGCGCTGCAAGCCAAAATATGGCGGCGTGATACATGCATACTCAGGCTCTATGCAACAAGCACAGTATTATATTAAACAGGGCTTTAAATTAGGTGTAGGTGGCGTTATTACTTATGAACGAGCAGCAAAAACCCGTGATGTAATTGCTCAAATAGAACCGCAGCATTTAGTGCTTGAGACGGATGCGCCCTCAATGCCATTAAGTGGCCATCAGGGAGAAATTAACACCCCTGCGCATATTCCTGCTGTATTTGAAGTTTTATGTAGCTTAAAGCCAAATAGCAATAAAGCCGAACTTGCTCAGCAGCTTTACGATTCTTGCTCTGAGGTTTTTTGCATATAGCGATTTACCTGCCAACGTTTTAGGCCTCGCCCTAGCTGCCATGTAAAAATACAGGCTATTACTAGCATTAATAAAACTTGCCTGCCTAAATCATGAAAGTGATTGTGGCTGTCAGATATTGCCGCGCGGGTTAAATAAGTAATAGATACAAAGCCTAAAGGCTTATCTATGTCGCTTACAACAGGCTCAACAAACGGGGTTTTTAGTTTACTAATCCCTGGGGTGGACTCTGGCAATTGGCCAAATATATGGTGCGATTGCCAGTGATCGCTGCTGGCTATAAGTACGCCTTGCTGATCGTAAATTGTGGCTGAAAGTACAAACTCGTCTTTGCTTATATCATTACACAAAGCTCTAAGCTGTGGCTTATTTTTAGCAAGCAATGGCTCTTTAGCATTAAGTGCCATAAATGAGGTTAAGCTTTTGGCAGTATTATCGGCACTATTATAAAGTAGTTGGTGGCTTTCAAAGCTACTGTTAACACCTACAAAACTCAGTAATACAAAACAGCCCGCAGCCAATAACAAGCGAACGATTCGCTTTCTTTGTGATGCAGACAAAGGGCTTTTTATATGGTTATTTTTCATAGTCACCGTATATGCTACTGACAGCATTTTGATTTGATGTTACAACTACGCTAACTATAACCTTAAATCTACCCCGATGGCGAATTTAGCGTTATGAATACCCTAATTGATACGCCAAATTAGAAAAATAAATAACAAACACGGAGAACCCATGTCGCAAATGAACATGGCACAGCCAGCTGCTGAGCAAGCATTACATTCTTTAACGCTAAACACATGGTTTGATTACGAAGAAGGGAGTTTTACTCCTGCTCAAACAATACCAGATAAAACCGTTGGGTTATTTAGTATTGCGTTTGCGGGCGATTTTGAACTAAAGCATGTAACGAGTATTATCGACTTTTTAAAAACGCACGCGCTTAAAGTAAGCGCTGTATGTCAATATCAGCCCGACTTAGGGTTAGCCCCAGCTCTGTGTTTTTATAGCCCAGAGGCGGAGCAAAAAATTAACCCGCTTGCGCTAAGAGAGTTTGCAAACACGCTTGATTTTCAGCTAGTGCAAGTTACAACGCCACCTAACCTATATGAGCCAGGGCTGCTGGTTATGGATATGGACTCTACCGCCATCACCATAGAGTGCATTGATGAAATTGCACGTTTAGCAGATGTATATAACGATGTGGCTTCTGTGACCGCGCTTGCAATGGCAGGCAAACTAGATTTTAGCGAAAGTTTAAATCAGCGTGTAGCAAAGTTAGCCGGCATAGAGCAAAGTTTAATTGAAGACTTAAAAAACACCCTACCATTAATGCCAGGTATTAAAGCATTATGCCAAATATTAAAGCAGCATAATTGGTATCTTGCTATAGCGTCAGGCGGGTTTGTACCCTTTGCCGAGCGTGTGCAGCAGCTGATTAATTTAGATGAGGTACATGCTAATGTGCTTGAATTTGCAAACGATAAACTCACAGGAAAAGTCTCTGGTGCCATTGTTGATGCGCAGCAAAAAGCGGTTGTTTTAGAAACACTGCAGCAAAAGCTGGGCTTAGCAAATACGCAAACGGTAGCCATTGGCGATGGTGCAAACGATTTGCTCATGATGGAAAAAGCAGGATTAGGCGTTGCCGTACACGGTAAACCAAAAGTGGTGGAGCAAGCTCAAGCGGCTATATGTCAGGGTTCATTACTGCAATTGTTGTATATGTTGGCTATTCCCTTAAATAAGTAACCTGAGAATATCCACCAAAATAAGTTATACCAATCGGGTTAAGTTATTTAGACATTTATAGCGACAGATAAATAGCGTGATAACAAGGCATAAATTTCGACATGTAGTTGTTCTACATGAGAAATTTATAACGCCGCTAACGCTTTATTTAGCACGCTATAAACTTTTAAGTCGATTGGTATTTAAGCCGCTTAGCGCAAGCGGTTTAACCACAGCAGCTTTCTGCGGCCCATTTGAGCGACCTGCTTTTGATCTAACTCTAAATGGCTAAGCGCTTCGTCGGTTATATCTACAATATCACCCACCCCAGATACTGCCCACAGCGCTTCTTCTATGTCTTTTGCTTTGTGCATTGCATATTGGCTTACATATTTAAGTTCGTTTGATAGGTAGTCTGTATCTGGGCGACCCGTTCGCGATAAGTACAAGCGCATAACAAATACCAGCTCAGATTTAACGCCTGCGCTAATTTGCTCACTAAAGCTTGAATAGCTTTCCCCTAGTACGCATTGGCTCGTCACAGCCTTTTCAATGTTATCTTGTTTAGGGTCAAAATTAATTGCGAGTGTAAACGGCAAAGGCGGGTCTTGTCGGCTACGATCTTTAATGCTTGGGGTGATCACATCAATAATTTGTTGCTGCGTTAAAATATGGCTTAGGTCAGTTTTATTATTTAATAAGCCAAAATTTTGTAAAATCACGTGAATTGGGCTGGCATATAAACCAAAACCTATGGCACCTGGAATAAAGTGGCTTGCTTCTTTATGTAAATAAAGCGGGAATTGGCACACACTTTTGGTCACCATATTTCTCAGTGCGGTAGAAAGGCCTTCTATTTTAGGGGCTTCTTCAGACACTTTTAATTTATCTTTATTACTTTGAATTAATTGGGTAAAAAAGTTAACCCCTGCATGTGGTAAGTCAGCAACTCTGTTGGCTTTTAAATTAATGGTCGTTAACGACTTACTAATTGCCATCACTTCGTATTTAAGCTCACTTAAATTATGCTTTTTAGTTATTTTTTGTAAATCGGGGAAAGACAGTAAAACAATATCGCCTTTTTTAAAGCTAACCGGCGAGGCTGACTCTAATTGCAAGCCCATAACCGAAAAATCCCGAGTATGAGCCTGATACTGCTTATCCTCAAACGTAAGCTCGGCAGGTGTTTTATATAAGTAACGTTTGTGAGAGCGTAAATTTACATACTCTAGTGGCACAATATCTAAATAAGGAGGCTTATTATGCTTAGCGTGGCCAAAATGTTTAAGCTGGTTAACTAACGCCTTATCGTAGGGCTGCTTCTTATAATGCGCTTGTTCTTCACTGTTGCCAATGGCGGTTAAAACCGCAATGTATTTTACATCTTTTATAAGGCCTGCCACTCTTGGAGAAGGTGGCTTATTTAGCTTTTCTATGTTTTTACCCGCCGAATTAGGCAACGATAATGGAATAAACGAATCATCAGGGTGGCTTGGCATAACTTGTAACTTAAAGCATTGCCAACTGTCTTTTTGGCTACCAAACCCTAAAAACAGGTTTCTTAGTTTAGGGTTGTTATTAAGCTCTGTACGCGTGGCTGAGTAGTAATAAATTTTTCCTGCAGAAACATGAGTAAACGTATATAAGTAATCTTCTTTTACTGCGTTTACTTGGGTAAGCATTTGACTAATTCGTTGATTATTTAAAATGCTATATAAGCAGGGCACTTTTCGTTCATCAGTAAAATAGCGCTGAATAAAAATATTATTTTCAGTGGTTAGGCTTAAACTAGGAACAATTTGTTCGCCTTTTTTACTTATAAACACGTATAAAGAGGTAACGCGCGGAATATAATATTGCTCATAACCCTTTGAAACAACAGCATCTAGGGTGTTATCTAAGTTCACTTTATAGCGGCGTTTATTACCGTTTATAAAGCTATCTAAAAAATTATCGAACGCTTCATTTTTTTCTATAAAAGTACGCTTTAAACGAATGTGGTTGTATTCACGAGATATGTTTTCAACTGCAACTACTTCATATTGAATGCCATTTTTAAGGCCTAGCTCAAAATCTTGCTCAAGCCCTACTAGCCGCATGGCAATTAGCTGCCCTTTTTTTATAATTTGGCGGGTAGGAAGCTTAATTTTACAACCACTCAAAGAGATATCTGAGGTACTCGCGGCAATGTTTTTCTTATCGTTGTACTCAATTTTAACTTTAATCGAGTAGTTCATTCGCTCCTCAGAGCGGCTTTCATAAGAGGCAAATTTTATTACGCTGGTAGTCAGAGTGTCGTTTTCAACTTGTGTATCACTTTGCTCTTGTGCTTGTTTTTGTAATACGCGATGGTTGTTTTCGGTATTCATTACCGCTTCGTATACCGCTAAAGTATAGCCGCCGTGTTGTTTTAAGGCTGCCTCAAATACTTCTATGGCGGTGTCATCCATAAAGTGTTGTTTACCATTGTGCTCATACGGGCGAACTTGGCCTGTTACTAAGCCTCGCAGGTCAACAAAACGGGCAACTGGCTGAGATAGGCGCGACATTTCCATTTTCATTAAAAACTGCTCAGGCTTTGTTAAACCTGCCGTTTTAGATTTGAAAATTAGGTCGAACTTTGCGTTACCTAAATAGGTTTTTAGCTCATTTACGAGGTCTTCGTGTTTGAGCAGTATGTCTTCAGCCATTTATAAATCGTCACCGTCTAATTGAAAAGTAGGTATACTGTAAAGTCCATTTATTTGAAAAATTCAATAAACGTAACATCGTGCTATGTTATTAATATAGGTACGATTTTTCGTGTAAGTACAGTTTAACTCTTGTTATTATGTGTTAAATGCCAATTTGTTGGCAAGTTACTTTAAAGTATTTAAAAGCAATAAGTATGCCCTAACTTAAAGTAAAAGAGAAAATTACATGTGTTTGTTTCTAATATAGATCCTTGATTGGCTTTAGCAATGTAGCGCTGCTATGTCGTTCTCCCCATGATAAAATAAACACCTAAATGTATGCATTTTAAATTAAAGAATAGTAGGTAAGGTTATAAATGGCTAAGGCGGCAAAAGTAGAATTTGTTTGTACTGAGTGCGGTATGAACTACCAACGTTGGCAAGGTCAGTGTCGCTGTGGTGCGTGGAACACGTTGGCAGAATTTAAACCCTCTGCAGGGCAAAGTAAAAAAGCCGCTGCGCGAGCAACCGTTGGTGGTTATGCAGGTGGCATTGGTGGCGGCTCTAAAAAAATTGATGATGTAGCCACCACCGAGGCCGAAAAGCAGCTAACAGAAATAGGCGAGCTTGACCGTGTACTAAGCGGCGGCGTAACTACGGGCTCGGTTAATATTATATCGGGCGACCCAGGGGCGGGTAAAACAACGCTATTATCTGATTTAGTAGCCAGAATGTCGCAGCGTATGCCATCACTTTACTGTACTGCTGAGGAGTCGTTGTCGCAGTTTAAAAACCGTGTAAACCGCTTAAAGCTTAACTATAACGCCGATGAGCTTTATTTACTTTCTGAAACTAGCGTAGAAACCATTATTGAAGAGCTTGATAAAAATAAAATTAAGTTTGCTGTTATCGACTCTATTCAAGCTGTTGTAACCGACACTGCAAATGGCAGCCCTGGTTCGCCTTCGCAAGTAAAAAGTGCCGCGCAAGCGCTTACTCAGTATTGTAAGCAAAACGATGTCACTATGTTTATTATTGCCCATGTTAATAAAAACAACGAAATTGCAGGGCCGCAAACATTAGTGCATATAGTGGATGCCTTATTGCATATTGACACGAATGATGGACAAGTACGTACGCTTAGAGCTAATAAAAACCGTTTTGGTGATATTGATACCGTAGGCATTTTTAAAATGTGCGAACGCGGCATGCTAAGTGTTGATAACCCCAGCGAGATTTTTTTATCGGGATCAAGTACTGAATCACCAGGCTCTACTATTACGTGTATCCGAAAAGGTAACCGTAATTTATTGCTCGAAATTCAATGTTTAACCACCGAAACCGAAGCCGAATTTCCGCAGCGTGTGTGCGTGGGTTTAAACATGAACCGAATAAAAATGCTCACTGGTATTTTACGCAAACACACCAAAACTAAAATATTTCACGATACGTTTTTTAATATTGTGGGCGGCTTACGAATCGATGAAACCGAAACCTGTATTGATTTAGCGTTAGTAACCGCGCTTTTAAGCAGCTTAAACGAGTTTGTTGTACCGCGTACAACCTGCATTATGGGAGAGCTTAGTTTAAACGGCGATGTGCGCCCAATCGACAGCGGTGTACCACGGGTTAAAGAAGCGGCACAGCATGGGTTTACTGAAATATTTATTCCGTTTCGTAATTACCATAAATCGATGGAAGGACTAGGGGCTAAAATTACGCCAGTAAAAACCGTGCACGAGTTACTGAGTTTAATTAATTAACGCTTACAGCTGCTGCTGTGCAATGTTACTCTTGAGCATACACAATTTATATACAGATCAGAATAAGGAAATAGCATGAAAAAACTCGTAATAGCCATAGCCGTTGTTGCAGCTGGCGTAGGCGGTGTTAGCTACGCAAACTATGTAGCAACTCAAGAAGTACGTACCGAAGTAGACAAGCAGCTTGCTTTAGTGAGCGATCAAACCGGTGCAACATTTAAATACGCGGGTTTATCGGCAAGTGTTATTTCTAAAAGTGTTGAAATTACTAACATGGAAGTAATTAGCCCTGAAGGTGATAACGTAGCGCATATTCAAAGTATTGAAGTAACCGGTTACGAAACCGATAAAATATCGCCACATACATCGTTTATAGTAAAAAGCTTTCAGTTCGATAAAGACTTTGTAGCAAAACTACCTGCTGATACAAACGAAATGCTTGCCTCTGCAAGTTACGACTTAAGCTCATCGCTCGATTACGATGAACAATCTGGCGACAGCGACGTAGTTTTAAAGCTTGATGCAAAAGATATTGCTAGTTTTAATATGGATGTAGGCCTTGCCAATTCTAAAGCATTAATGGACGCATCCCTTGCGATAAGCAAAGCACAGCAAGAAGCAGGTGACACGCCGCTTACGTACGAGCAAGAGTTACAACAGCAAACCTTAGTTATGCAAGCTATGAGTAAGCTTGAGCCACGAAATATTAATTTAGTACTTAATAACCAAGGCAAATTAAAAGAGCTATTTGTGAGCGAGCTTGAAAAACAAGGAATGACGCTTGAGCAAATGCAAATGACGCTACAGCAACAGTTACAGCAAGCTCCCGTAACTGAAGAAATAGCACAGGCGCTGACTGATTTTGCCAAAGGTTTAAACTCATTAAGCATATCGGCAAAATTGCCTGAAGGTAAAACCATGATGGAAGTAAACCAGCAAATAATGATGTTAGCTGGCCAGCCTGAAGAGCTAGTTAAATTTGTTAATTTAGAAGTTAAAGGCGAGTAAAGTCGTTTTAGCTTTGTAGTTGCCTATATGGTTGGCTGCAAACAATAAAGTTGTTAGAGCGTGGGTATATCTCACGCTTTTTTATGCAATATAATAATCTGTTTTTAAATGCTTTTTCATTGGTTGAACTGCTTGTTTTTTAGTCTCTGTTTGGCTAGTGTATTAGTTATACATACGGAAATGGACCTAATTATGCGCTTATTTTTAATTCTTACCCAAGTAATAATCTTATCGCTTTCGCCTGCCTTATCAGCAAAAACTAATTTTGAGCACAATATCAAGGTGGAGTCATGCTCTTCAGAAAAATGTAAGGAAGAGTTTAAAAAACTAAAGCGATACTCACGTCAACAGATCCCACTTGCTCAAGAGATGTTGGGCACTTTTTATTATAATGGTTATGGTGTAGAGCAAGATTTAAAAAAAGCAAGAAGGTACTTTTATGAAGCCGCTCGTTGGGGGCTGCCTAATAGCCAGTTTAAACTTGGCATAATGATGATTGAAGGCCAAGGTGGTGAAGTTAATAAAAGCCTTGGCTTTACAAACTTACGACATGCCGCTAAAAAGTTACCAAAAGCAAATTATTATATTGCAGCATATATGCTAACTAATAACCCGACAAAAGATGATGCTTTAGAAGCAAAAGAAAAGCTAGAACTGGCAGCAAATAAGGGCTATGTGAGGGCAAATTTTTTACTAGCTAAAGTGTATGAATCAGCAATTTTAGGTCAATCCAATAAAGAAAAAGCAATTAAGCATTATAAAAAGGCGGCTATAAAAGACCCAAGGGCAAAACTAAAGCTTGCCGCTTTAGGCATTGATTTACCAAGAGAGCCTGAAAATAAAGATATTGAGCGTATAACCGTTGTTAGAGAAAAGCAAACAATGGGTAATTTTATCACTAATATAAAAAATATGCCTAGTATGCGAACCGCCGTATCGAGTCGTATTAAAGGAGGTAAATGCGAGGATAGCATCAGCTGTGAAAGTATAAGTGGCTATGAAAACTTGAAACTGTTTAAGCAAGGAGCTACTCAAGGTTTATAATGGGCACCTAGGTAAATGCGTTGAAATGAGAGCTTAAAGTTAAGTTAGCTTTAAAATAAAAAACACCGTATTTATTTTAAACACGGTGTTTATTTAATTATTTTTTACACTTCATCTTTTAGTGAAGAATACGCGCTCTAATTGTACCTTCTACTGCGCTTAGCTCTTTAAGTGCAACTTCTGACTGATCGGTATCTACGTCAATAACTACATAACCAATTGATTCATCAGTTTGTAAGTATTGAGCGGCAATGTTAATACCGTGCTGGGCAAACGCTTGGTTAATTTGTGTAAGTACGCCAGGGCGGTTGTGGTGTACGTGCAATAAGCGGCTACGGTTAGCAAGCTCTGGAAGCGAAACCTCAGGGAAGTTAACCGCTGTAATAGTTGAACCATTATCTGAGTATTTAGCTAATTTACCGGCTACTTCAATACCAATGTTTTCTTGCGCTTCTTGGGTAGAGCCACCAATGTGCGGCGTTAAAATAACGTTGTCGAATTCACGCAGTGGCGATACAAATTCTTCTTCGTTAGATTTTGGCTCAACAGGGAATACATCAATAGCTGCGCCGCTTAGCTTTTTCTCGCTAAGTGCTTCGGCAAGTGCATCAATATCCACTACAGTACCGCGTGAAGCGTTAATTAGTATTGATCCTTGCTTCATTACGGCAAGTTCTGCTGTGCCAATTAGGTTTTTAGTTTGCGGTGTTTCTGGTACGTGTAAACTAATAATATCAGCGCGCTGTAAAAGCTGTGTTAGGTTATGAATTTGTGTTGCATTACCTAAAGAGAGCTTATCTTCAATGTCGTAATACTCTACGTTCATACCTATGTTTTCAGCCATAATACCAAGCTGTGTACCTATGTGGCCGTAACCAATAATCCCGAGCGTTTTACCGCGCGCTTCAAACGAGCCAGTTGCTGTTTTTAACCAGCCGCCACGGTGCGCTGCTGCATTACGCTCTGGAATACCACGTAATAGTAATAGTATTTCGCCAAGTACAAGTTCAGCCACTGAACGAGTGTTTGAAAACGGTGCATTAAATACTGCAATACCGCGCTCGCGAGCTGAGTTTAAGTCAACTTGGTTAGTACCAATACAAAAACAACCAATGGCTACTAGCTTTTCAGCTGAGTCTAAAACTGCTTGGTTAATATGAGTACGAGAACGAAGCCCTACAAAGTGCACATCTTTAATACGCTCTTTAAGTTCGTCCTCAGGTAGCGATGTTTTTACGTAGTCGATGTTGCTGTAACCATTACGTTTAAGCGTTTCTACTGCGCTTTGGTGAACACCTTCAAGCAAGAGAATTTTAATTTTGTCTTTTGCTAACGATACCTTACTCATAACCTCATCCTATTTAATTTGTGGCCCATTTTTAGTGCCGATAATCACTTTATCAGCGCCGCGCATCGCAAATAGGCCGTTGGTAACTACGCCAACAATTGAATTAATTTGTGTTTCAAGTTGTTTGGCATTACTAATACTTAAATTGTGTACATCTAAAATAACGTTACCGTTATCGGTTACTACGCCTTGGCGGTACACAGGGTCGCCACCAAGTTTTAATAATTCACGCGCTACGTAGCTGCGTGCCATGGGTATAACTTCTACCGGAAGCGGAAAATCGCCCAATGTATCTACTAATTTTGTGTCATCAACAATACAGACAAATTGTTTTGCAACGGCTGCGACTATTTTTTCGCGGGTAAGTGCTGCGCCGCCGCCTTTGATCATTTCGTTTTGGGCATTAATTTCATCTGCGCCGTCTACGTATACATCAAGAGCATCTACATCGTTTAGCTCAAACACTTCAATACCTAATGCGTGTAAACGCGCTGTTGAAGCCTCAGAGCTAGATACCGCACCCGTTATGGTGTCTTTTACTGTGCCTAGGGCATCAATAAAATGATTTACGGTAGAGCCTGTCCCCACACCAACAATGGTGTTTTCTTTTACAAACTCGAGTGCAGCCCACGCAGCTGCTTTTTTTAATTCGTCTTGCGTCATTGTTATGCTCATATTTCAAATGTGTAGTGGGTGTTTATTACCAGTGATAAATTTTATCGGGAGTAATAATGGTTTTAAGTGGAACATCCCACGATTCAATTGGCAGTGCATCTACTTTTTGGCAGCTATGTGCTAAGCCTATAAGTTGCGGTTTTTGCCAATTGTAAGCGTGTAATTGCGCCAGTGTTTTATCGTAAAATCCACCCCCCATTCCTAATCTGTTACCTTGATTATCAAATGCTACAAGTGGCATCAGTAAGTAATCTAAATCAGTTAATGGGCATATTTGAGAGCAGTTCAGCTTAGGCTCCAAGATACCATAGCGATTTGCCCTCATGGGTGAGTTTTTTTCATAGCGTTGAAACAGCAAAGTAGCCCCATTAAATGGGTGTATAACGGGTAAGTAAAGGGTATGGCCTTGTTTCCATAACTCATTAATTAACAATGAGGTATCTAACTCCCCATCGTTACTAAAGTAAATGGCTATATGTTTTTTTGAGACTGTTTTATCGCTATTTAGCTGTTGAGTAAAATTCAACTTTAACTGTGTCGCGGCTTTTTCTTGCTGTTTTTTTGATAGATTATTGCGTAATTGGCGAATAGATTGGCGTATGTGTGTACGTTTATTGCTCATTGTAATTACGCACCTTTGATTAAATAGACACTAAATCAGGAAAAGCTAAGTAAACAGCAAGCACAATAAGTAGTAAAACGGCAGTGGCAATCAGTGAATATAACAAAGTATTGCTACGCGTTTTAACAGGTTCATCGAGCTGCTCGTCAAGCATAAGATCATCTTCTTGCCACTCATCGCTTTCGTCTGTAGGGCTTTTTAGCTCATTGCTTGGAAGTCTTTGTTCTAGCTCTTCTAGTTTTTCTTCTAGGCGGATCAGGCTGCTCGTTATGTAATCAAGGGCATCAAAAATCCGTTCATCCCGCTGATTAGCTGCGCTAGGGCTTTGAGTGAGTAGCTCACCTGTGGCTTGTAACTTACTTTTAATGCCTAGGCTTGCCAGTAATTTGGCCTGCTTTAAGGCTTTGTCTTTATTGCTAGGTGCAAAGAGTGCTTTGCCATTAAAAAACTGAGTTACTTTATCTTCAGACGTTTTTAGCTTACTTGCTAAATTTACGCAGGCCGTTTTAGCCTCAGTGCCCTCGGCGAGTCCTACAAACATAACGCGAAAATTATTGGCCATTTACTTATCCCTTAAGCTTTTATTATGCAAAGAGTATATACCTAAAACCGTACGAAATTCGAGGGCTAGCTAATACCAATTTAATTCAAAACACGATTAGTTTAGCGTATTAAATAGCGCACTGACTGCGTTAAAATTATTTATATAAAATAACTGTACGCCGTAAATTCCTTTGTTATTGCACTATTTTTTGGGTGCTATGATAAACAACTAAATTAATGCAATTGATATAAAGCGCATAATTAGCCTTTGCTTTAGATATAAAAACGGCCCTTAAAAGGGCCGTTTATTATTTAATGCATTTTGGCTTAAAGGCCAGCAGCTGCGCGAAGTGCGTCTGCTTTATCTGTACGTTCCCATGGGAATTCGTCACGACCAAAGTGACCGTATGCCGCTGTTGGTTGGTAAATTGGGCGCTCTAAATCAAGCATTTGAATTAAGCCGTAAGGGCGTAGGTCAAAGTGCTCACGAATAAGCTCAATTAAACGACCTTCTTCAAGCTTGCTTGTACCAAAGGTTTCAACGCTGATAGAGGTAGGCTCTGCTACACCAATTGCGTAAGATACTTGTAGCTCACACTTATCAGCAAGGCCTGCAGCCACTACGTTTTTAGCTACGTAACGTGCAGCGTATGCAGCTGAGCGGTCAACTTTTGATGGATCTTTACCTGAGAAAGCACCACCACCGTGACGTGCCATACCACCGTATGTATCTACGATGATTTTACGACCTGTTAAACCACAGTCGCCCATAGGTCCGCCAATTACAAAGCGACCCGTTGGGTTAATGAAAAATTTAGTCGCGCTAGTAATAAGCTCTGCAGGAAGTACCGGCTTAATGATGGTTTCCATCACGGCTTCTACTAAGTCATTTTGCGAAATTTCTTCAGCGTGCTGAGTAGAAAGCACAACTGCATCAATACCTACTGGCTTGCCGTTTTCGTATGCAAAAGTTACTTGAGATTTTGCATCTGGGCGTAACCAGTTAAGCTCGCCGCTTTTACGTACTTGCGCTTGGCGCTGTACTAAACGGTGTGAGTAAGTAATTGGCGCAGGCATTAGTACTTCTGTTTCGTTACATGCATAACCAAAC
>NZ_DJHW01000006.1:33432-34127 GCF_002433295.1 Pseudoalteromonas sp. UBA6610
TACATGCATAACCAAACATTAAGCCTTGGTCGCCAGCACCTTGTTCTTCTGGGCTAGTACGGTCAACACCTTGGTTAATATCAGGAGACTGCTTACCAATTGTGTTTAAAATTGCACACGAGTCTGCATCGAAACCCATGTCTGAATGCGTGTAGCCAATTTCACGTACTGTTTTACGTGTAATTTCTTCAATATCAACCCATGCGCTAGTGGTAATTTCACCACCAACCATAACCATACCGGTTTTTACGTAAGTTTCGCACGCAACACGGGCATGAGAGTCTTGCTCTAGGATAGCATCAAGTACCGCATCAGAGATTTGATCGGCGATTTTATCCGGATGACCTTCAGAAACAGATTCAGAAGTAAATAAATGTTTTGCCATTGTATTTCTGCTCACAAATATTGCGCTTCACAAACGTCGGTATTAGCGCTAAAAAATTAAGGGGCGTATTTTATCTAAAACAAAACACCTTGCATAGTGTTTTTACGCCTAGACGTCTAAATAAAATGAGTAATAACTTTTTGGTCTTAAAAAATATTCATAATAGCCCATTTTTATGGGGTTTTTAATTGCACACTGCACCCACATTAAGTAAGAATGGTTGCTATAACAGCTCTTAAGTTACTTAAGGGTATTAACGAACACATAAGTACCCGCGCAAATACACATAAAGGTAGGAGAATTCATGCCA
>NZ_DJHW01000026.1:0-753 GCF_002433295.1 Pseudoalteromonas sp. UBA6610
TACAAACTGTAGTACAGTTGCTTGGCGTTTAGTTGAATTTAAATTAATTGGATACAAGAGGTTAACCCCTTGAGCGATATGGCGAAAAATCTAATACTCTGGCTGGTTATTGCAGTTGTGCTAATGTCAGTATTTCAGAGCTTTAATGGCGGCGATCAAGTTGATCGTCAAACAAGTTACACTCAATTTGTAAAAGACGTGCGTAGCGGCTCTTTACAAGAAGTTATTATTGACCGTGGAACGGGTAATATTACAGGTACTAAAAGCAGTGGTGAGCGTTTTCAAACCACAATGCCAATGTACGATGAAGACTTAATTAATGATTTACTTAAAAATGATGTAAATGTGAAAGGCGTTCAGCCTGAAGAACAATCGTTTTTAGCAAGTATTTTTATCTCTTGGTTCCCAATGTTGCTGCTTATAGGGGTATGGATATTCTTCATGCGTCAAATGCAAGGCGGTGGCGGTAAAGGCGCAATGTCGTTTGGTAAAAGCAAAGCGCGCCTGATGAGCGAAGACCAAGTTAAAACAACTTTTGCTGATGTAGCAGGTTGTGATGAAGCAAAAGACGACGTAACAGAGTTAGTAGACTTTTTACGTGACCCTTCTAAGTTCCAAAAACTTGGTGGTAGTATTCCTAAGGGCGTACTAATGGTGGGTCCTCCTGGTACAGGTAAAACATTACTTGCAAAAGCCGTAGCCGGTGAAGCAAAAGTACCGTTTTTCACCATTTCGGGTTCTGACTTTGTTGAA
>NZ_DJHW01000026.1:1082-8014 GCF_002433295.1 Pseudoalteromonas sp. UBA6610
TGAAATGTTTGTTGGTGTGGGCGCATCGCGTGTACGTGACATGTTTGAGCAAGCTAAAAAGGCTGCACCCTGTATTATCTTTATAGATGAGATTGATGCTGTAGGTCGTAAGCGTGGCGCTGGCATGGGCGGTGGACACGACGAACGTGAACAAACGCTAAACCAAATGCTAGTAGAAATGGATGGTTTTGAAGGTAACGAAGGTATTATCGTTATAGCGGCAACTAACCGCCCTGACGTACTAGACCCTGCATTACTTCGTCCTGGTCGTTTTGACCGTCAAGTAGTGGTTGGTTTGCCTGATATTCGTGGCCGTGAGCAAATTCTTAAAGTACATATGCGTAAAGTGCCATTAGGCGATAACGTAGAAGCGGCAGTTATTGCACGTGGTACGCCTGGTTTCTCTGGTGCTGATTTAGCAAATCTTGTAAACGAAGCCGCACTTTATGCCGCACGTGGTAATAAACGTGTTGTAAGTATGGCCGAATTTGATGCTGCTAAAGATAAAATCATGATGGGTGCAGAGCGCAAGACCATGGTGATGAGTGAGCAAGAGAAAGAAATGACGGCTTACCATGAAGCGGGCCATGCTATTGTTGGCCGTATGGTGCCAGAGCACGACCCAGTTTATAAAGTGTCGATTATTCCACGTGGCCGTGCCCTTGGTGTAACTATGTACTTACCTGAACAGGACCGTGTAAGTCATTCTAAAGAGCTTTTAGAGTCAATGATTTCAAGCCTTTACGGTGGCCGAATTGCTGAAGCACTTATTTATGGCGAAGACAAAGTAACAACGGGTGCGAGTAACGACATTGAGCGTGCAACAGATATTGCACGTAAAATGGTAACGCAGTGGGGCTTGAGTGAAAAACTAGGTCCGTTACTTTACGCTGAAGATCAAAACGAGATGTACATGGGTGGCGGCGGTGGTCGCGCAATGAGCATGTCTGATGAAACAGCTAAAGTAATTGATGCCGAAGTACGCTTATTCTCAGACCGTAATTATCAAAGAGCAGAAGATATATTAAAAGAAAATATTGATATTCTTCATGCGATGAAAGATGCATTAATGAAATACGAAACAATTGATGCTAAACAAATTGATGATTTAATGGCGCGTCAGCCTGTGCGTGAACCACGTGATGCACATGACCGTTTAGACGATAAGCCAACTAAAACAGTCGCACCTCAAGAAAAGCTGGTTGATGAAAGCCAAAAACCGGATGATTCATCGAAAAAAGATGAAACAAACCTTGATGATAAAGCTGAATAATCGTTAAAATAATACTTTAAAAGCCCCGTACTTCGGGGCTTTTTTGTATCAAATAACTAAAAGGTTGGCGATGACTAACATAATAAACCTTCCCCGTGGGCGTAAACTTAATTTAGAAAAACCATGTGTGATGGGGATTTTAAATGTGACCCCAGATTCATTTTCTGATGGTGGAAAGTTTTTAGATACAGGGCACGCGGTGCAACAGGCAATGCAGTTGCTAGACGAGGGTGCAACTATCATTGATATTGGCGGGGAGTCTACACGTCCAGGCGCGCCAGATGTTAATTTAGACGATGAACTTAATCGTGTGATACCTGCAATAAAAGCCATTAGAGCTAAAAGTGACTGCGTTATATCGGTAGATACCAGTAAAGCACAGGTCATGGAGCAGGCGATTTTAGCAGGTGCTGATATAGTTAACGACGTACGTGCATTACAAGAGCCCCACGCACTTAGCACACTTGCTAAGTATCCCGATGTAGCAATTTGTTTAATGCATATGCAAGGGCAGCCACGGACAATGCAAAGTGAACCCACTTATACTGACTTGCTAGCGCAAATTAACCTCTTTTTTGAGCAGCGTATAAGCGCATGCGAAACAGCGGGTATTAAGGTGGAGCAACTTATCCTCGACCCAGGTTTTGGCTTTGGCAAAACCCTAGAGCATAATTTTGAAATACTTGCTAAATTTAATGCATTTAATAAATTTGAACTACCGCTTTTAGCAGGTCTTTCACGCAAGTCGATGATAGGTAATTTGCTAAACAGAAAAACAGATGAGCGATTAGCGGGCAGCTTAGCCGGTGCGTTAATTGCCGCGCAAAATGGCGCAAAAATTATTCGTGTACACGATGTAAAAGAAACAGCAGATGCGCTTGGTGTACTCCAAGCTTGCGAAAAAGGAGCTTTATAATGAGCGAAAGAAAATATTTTGGTACCGATGGGGTACGTGGTTTAGTGGGCACAGCTCCAATTAACCCTGAGTTTGCAATGAAATTAGGCTGGGCCGCAGGTCGAGTTTTGTCTCTAAGTGGAACAAAAAAAGTAATTATAGGTAAAGATACCCGTATTTCAGGTTACATGCTAGAAACCGCGCTTGAAGCTGGTTTAATTGCCGCAGGAATAGATGTCGTACTGCTTGGGCCAATGCCAACGCCCGCTGTAGCATATTTAGCGCAAACGTTCAGAGCCGAAGCAGGTATTGTAATTAGTGCATCGCATAACCCTTATTACGATAACGGGATTAAGTTTTTTAATGGCCAAGGCTTAAAATTGGATGACGACGTTGAGCTACAAATTGAAGCGATGCTTGATGAACCAATGACCTGTGTTGCCTCAGATAAACTTGGTAAAGCCTCGCGCTTAGTAAGTGCTGATGGGCGCTATATTGAATTTTGTAAAAGCCAATTTCCACAAGGCTTATCACTTGAAGGTTTAAAAGTTGTACTAGATTGTGCCAATGGCGCAACCTACCATATTGCACCGTCGGTAATGCGTGAGCTAGGCGCTGAAGTGATTACTCATGCATGTGAGCCTAATGGGGTGAATATAAACCATGAATGTGGTGCTACACACGTTGATACGTTAAAGCGCAAAGTGCTAGAGCATAAAGCCGATGTGGGTATTGCTTACGATGGTGATGGTGATCGCGTAATGATGGTTGATCACAACGGTCGCGTATTTGACGGTGATGACTTAGTTTACATTATTGCCTGCCAAGCGGCTGAAGATCATATGCTTGGTGGTGGTGTTGTTGGCACGGTTATGTCGAACATGGGGCTTGAAAATGCATTAAAAGCAAAAGGAATTGAATTTGCGCGCAGTAAAGTTGGCGACCGTTATGTAATGGAAATGCTGCAGCAAAAAGGGTGGAGAATTGGTGGTGAAAGCTCAGGCCATGTATTAAACCTCGATTTAATCACCACGGGTGATGGTATCATTTCAAGCCTTCAGGTATTGGCTGCAATGGTGGCTCAAAATCGCACATTACAAGATTTAGGGGCTGGTTTTACAAAGTACCCAATGAAAATGATTAATGTACGTTACACACCTGGCACAGACCCTACACAAGCACCAGAAGTACAAGATGCGGTTGCGCAAGTAGAGCAAGCTTTAGGCGAAAAAGGCCGTGTTTTACTTCGTAAATCAGGCACTGAACCGGTAGTACGTGTTATGGTTGAAGCCGAACAAGAAAAAATAGTCATAGACAGCGCGCAAAAAATTGCAGCAGTTGTCGAATCTATGAGCAAATAAACTGATTGAGAACAATAACCTCTTGTAACTTAGGGCGAGAAAAGTTAATATCTCGCCCGCTTTCTAATCTGGAGTGGAAAATGGCAATACGTAAGGCATTGGTCGCAGGCAACTGGAAAATGAATGGCTCTTTAGAGCTTGTCACTCAACTGTCTGATGCCATTAACAGTGTTAAATCAAATGAGATAGACATTGTTTTATTTCCTCCATTTCCATTAGTATCAGCACTGGTTGACAGTGGTGTTACCACGGGTACCCAAACGCTCAGTGAAAATACCCCAGGCGCCTTTACCGGTGAAGTGGATGCTCAGCTTATTAAAGATTTAGGTGCTAAGTACGTACTCGTAGGTCATTCAGAGCGACGCAGTATTTACAAAGAAAGCAATGCAACCGTAGCCGCAAAATTTGCCCGTGCACAGCAAGTGGGACTAACACCTATCTTGTGTATTGGTGAAAGCGAGAGCGAACAAGAAAACGGTCAAACCGAACAGGTGGTTGCTGCACAAATTGATGCAGTAATTGGGAAATTAGGTGTAGCAGCACTGAAAGATTCTGTGATAGCATACGAGCCCGTTTGGGCCATAGGCACAGGTAAGACTGCATCGCCAGAACAGGCACAAGCTGTTCATAAATTTATCCGTGACAAAATTGCTTCATTAGATAGCGATTTAGCACAAGGGCTTACCATCTTATATGGTGGTAGCGTTAACGAAAAAAATAGCGAATTATTATTTGCACAACCAGATATAGATGGCGGCCTTATTGGCGGTGCTAGTCTAAAAGCAGATTCGTTCACTGCAATCTGTAACAGTGCAAAAGGGACCGTATAAGATGTACGAAATTTTATTAGTAGTTTATTTAGTTGTTGCTTTAGCTTTAGTTGGTATGGTTTTAATCCAGCAAGGTAAAGGCGCAGACATGGGTTCTTCATTTGGCGCCGGTGCTTCGGGCACAGTTTTTGGCTCATCAGGTGCAGGTAACTTCATGACCAAAACAACAACAAGCTTAGCAACAGTGTTTTTTGTTTTAAGTATTGTGTTAGGTAACTTAACTGCCGGTCAAATTAAAAAGACCGATGAGTGGGAAAACCTTGAAGCAGCACCTGCAGTAGAAACTGTAGCACCAGCAGAAGAAGACGTACCTGTTACTCAACAGCAGAGCTCTGACGTACCAAACTAATTTAGCGTAAAGCTAACGTTAAACGACTTATACTCCTCAAGTAAGTCAATAAGTTTAACACCTAAGCGAAAGCTTAAAAATGCGGATGTGGTGGAATTGGTAGACACGCTACCTTGAGGGGGTAGTGCTTTCGGGCGTGGGGGTTCAAGTCCCCCCATCCGCACCAAATTATAAAACCAGTAGCAGCAATGTTACTGGTTTTTTTATGGGAAATTTTCAATTTGCTCACTTATTAATCGCTTGATCCTTTTTGCGTTTATTAGTTGTTTAAAACTCGCTGTATTTGTAAAAAAAACTAGAAATATTACAAATTTAGTTAACACTTATAGGTAATAAGCCGATAATAGATATAGACAACAAAATAAGGTATACACAATGGCTTCAGGCTTCTCTTTTCAAAACCTCAGCATAAGTAAAAAAATACATGCGATTACCAGCATTGCGGTTGTAGCATTTTTAGCAATCGTTTTGATTAATTACTTTGCAATGAATGACAATAGAATCGCACTTGATGAAATGGAAAAGTCTTCATATCAGGTTGTTAAGTTAACTTCAGCAAATGTAAGTCTTTTAGAAAAGCTCGATGAGCTTTATACGCAAGCAGTTACATTTGGAGAGCAGGAGTTAGTAGAGAAAGCAGCTGATACATACAATGCACTAAGTAACAACATAAATGCGGTTGAGCAAATAAACGCTTCGTATATTCATAGTGACACGAAAGTTCAGTTAGCAAATTACGAAAAAATATCAGCCAGTATTGCCAATGGCATGGTAAATGGAACGGCTGACTTTAGTAAAATTCAGCAACAAGCACAAAGAAAAACAGCACTGTATAATGATGTGCTTGAAAGGTTTAAAACCGCTCAAGCAAAAGCAGACGATCGCTTTTTTGAATTAGTTGCAAGTACTAAAGAGCGTTCTGATCACGCACTAACACTTATGTTGGTGGTATCTATTGTTTCGTTAATTTTACTGCTATTTATGGCTATTTGGATTGCCAAACGTATTGCAGCCTCTGCAAGTGATGCCGCTAATAACCTGAGTCTACTCGCAAACGGTAAAGGGTCGCTGAGCACTAATCTGAGCGTAAATTCAGAGGATGAAATTGGTCAAGTATCAATTAACTTCAACTCTTTCATCGCTTTGCTGAAAAAAACAGTACTTGAAGTAATCGCGGTATGTGAGCCACTAATGGAGAACTCAACTCGCTTAGTGCAAGGTATGGAGCAGGCTGAACGCGCAACCACAAAGCAAACAACAGAGGCTGAGGTGGTTAAACAGTCTATGGAAGAGATGAAGCAAAGCGTGGGTGATATTTCTCAATCGGCGGCAAGTGCATCAAATGCAGCGCAAACAGCAGAAAAAGAGGTAGAACAAAGCAGAACTCAAGTTCAAATGTCAGTCACCGCCTCGCGTACGTTAAGTGATGAAATAAATCAAGCTGCCTCAACTATCAATAAGTTAGCTGATGATACAAAAAATGTGTCTCAAATTCTTAATGTGATTACATCTATTGCTGAGCAAACTAATTTATTAGCACTAAATGCTGCTATAGAAGCGGCTCGTGCAGGTGAGCATGGTAGAGGCTTTGCCGTGGTTGCGGATGAAGTAAGAGAGCTTGCATCACGTACAGCACATTCAACGAATGAAATTCGTGAGTTACTTAGCACCTTGACTGAGGCTGCAAATGAGTCTGTGACGGCGATGACATCAGCGCGAGATATGGCCACAGATAATGCAACAGCCGCAGAGAAAACTGGCGTTTCGATAGAAAAAATTGCAGAGCAAATGCTAGAAATAAATGGTATGAACTCACAAATCGCCGCTGCAACAGAAGAGCAAACATCGGTTGCTGCGATGGTTGTAGAAAATGTGACGAATATGCATGAATCGTTTGAAGACACCATGGACTCACTCGCGGCGGTGAGGGATGTAGCGAAAAACCTACACTACCTTTCAGATAACCTTTTAGATGCCACTGCGAAGTTTAAAATTGAGTAATATTAACTTGCAATAATACTTAAGCATTTTAGAGGCTAAGCCAAGTGCTAGCTGCATTCAAAAAAACGTTATTTAGAGCAACTAAATAACGTTTTTTTTGCCTAGCTATCTACACTCTTTGCCTGTCACTCAATTGCTTATTTGTTTAAGCATATTAGTATATAGCCGTAATATTTAGATATAAAAAAACCACCTAATCGGTAATGCCGATCAGTTAAGAAAT
>NZ_DJHW01000056.1:0-13860 GCF_002433295.1 Pseudoalteromonas sp. UBA6610
GCTTCAGTGATAGAACCAGTATAACGTTCGATCATACCAGATACTTGCTCACTCTGATCAGGGTGAACCATGAATACGATTTCGTAATGACGCATGGATATTCCTTACGGTTAATAGAGCCTTCTACCGTTTCGGCCGGTCGGTTTAAGGCAAGGAATTAATAGTGTAAAAGCCGAAATGAGCGCGCATTTTACGCTTAGATGGATAATTAAGCAAGCAGGTTTTTTAAGCTTTGATAGATAAGTGTTAAAGCTATCAGCTATCAGCTATCAGCTATCAGCTATCAGCTATCAGCTATCAGAGTGATATTAATATGCGTTCGCTTTATATCAACAAGCAGAGTTAGGATAAGTGCGTTGGGTTTGTGTAGACGTAAAGCTTGCTTGCGTAAAAAGCGCAGCTTTTAATTACTTACCCCCTCCATTTGCGCCTAAAATATAAACATTTACTCAAACCTAAAGCCGTGTAATTATTGAGCAACACATTATTTAATAAGGATATTTATGAAGCTCTTACTATCATTTGTATTTGCACTTACTTTTAGTACCTCTTTTTTAAGCCACGCAGACACTGCTACAACCGAAATAACCGTTGGTAAAAAAGTCATTTTACAATCAAAAATACTTAACGAAGACAGGCCTATCAGAATTTTCATACCTGACACTGTAAAAGACGATCAGCCGCTTTATATTATTTATTTACTAGATGGTGTTGAGCACTTTCATACGGCGTCAGGTGTTATAAAATCCTTAGTTGATTACGAACAAATACCTAATGCCATGCTTGTTGGTATTGATACAACAAACCGCGTGCGTGATTACTTACCTAAAGTAGATGGTGAGCCGAAAACTGAGTTTCAAACCTTTGTAAAAAATAAATGGCCCGATGCTGGACAAACCGACAATTTTTTAAAGTTTGTGTCTGACGAGCTCATGCCCTACATAAATAGCAATTACTCAACTAACGGCTACAACACCTTAATTGGTCACTCTAATGCTGGTACATTAGCGCTTTACACTTTAGTTAATCAGCCTGAATTATTTAACAACTACATAGCTATTAGCCCAAATAGTTGGTGGAGTGACGAAGAGTTAAAAAATAATATTATTAAATACACTAAAAACCCTAAAGGCACTCAAGAGTTATTTATTAGTGTAGCGAGTGAAGGCGCACGTTTTTATACAGGCGCATTAAATACGTTAGTAAATTTAGAACAACAAATGCCCACACAGCTAAAATGGGAATATAAGCATTACCCTACTTTTACTCATATGGGCACTATACTGCCAGCCCTTAGCGATAGCCTAATTCACTTATTTAGTGACCTAATTTTTAACGTAACTGATGAGCACGGAAAGTTTGCCGATGTATCACTTATCACAGGTTACTACCAAGCACTGAGCGATAAGTACGGATTTGAGCTTAAAATTCCACAAGATGTGTACGTAGAGTTTGCCCACAGCCAGCAAAAGTTTGATAACACTAAAAAAGCGATAACTACACTTAAACACTTTACTCGTGATTACCCTAATGCTGCTTACTCCCACATGCGATTGTCGCAAGGCTACACGGCTGACAAACAGTTTAAAGAAGCTGTTGCCAGTATGAAACACGCACTAAAACTTGCTAAACAAAACTCGCGCGACCCACTGTTAATTGATGCACTACAAGATATGGTAAATGAAGCCCAAGCCAATTTGTAACTGATTTAACGCAAAGCGCTTTTTAACTAACGATAATTACGAGCTACGCTCGTCGCGTCAGCAAGCTAAACGCCTACAGGTAAAATTAAGCTCAGTGTTAAACTTTGCATGTAGACGCTGAGCTTGCTCGCGTGAAAAGCGCAATTTTTAATCTGTTTAAAGCCACTTAAAAACAAAAAACCGATGTTTAAACTAAACATCGGTTTTTCTTTACTGATAGCTGATAGCTAAAAACTAACCACTTTACTTTATCTGTTGGGTTTCGCTTCGCTCTTCCCAACCTACGTTATTTGCCTATCGCTTCTTTGGCGAATAGGTGTTTTATTAGGCCTAGGTTATCAACGAGTGACAGCCCGACTCCACGTATCAGCTTTTTAACCGGGTTGGCACCTTCAAATAACTCTTTAAGCCCTTGCATCATGGCTATATGCTTTTGCGCATCGAGCTTGCGGGTGCGCTCGTAATCGCGAAGTGTACGGGTACTCGCAAACTCTTTACTATCACTTGTCAGTAGTTCAATTAAATACGCGGCGTCTTTTAGGCCTAGGTTCATACCAAGCCCTGCAAGTGGGTGAATGGTGTGTGCTGCATCGCCCATTAATACCACTTTGCCGCTTACCCATTGCTGGGCGTAGCGCATTTTAAGTGGAAATGCTGCGCGTTTACTTTGCACTTCACACAGCCCGCATTGGCCATCTATGGCTGCCATTACAGCTTTATTAAAAGTAGTGTCGTCCATTGCTAGCAATTCATCGCAATGATTAGGGCTGGTAGACCACACAATAGAGTGGGTATTTGCATCGCTAAGTGGTAAAAAAGCCAGTGGTCCAGTTGGTAAAAACACTTGGCGTGCGGTGTTTGCGTGTGGCTCTTTGGTTTTAACCGTAGCAACCAATGCATGATGGTCGTAATCTTTAAAGCTTAGCGCCATATTAAATTGTTTACGAATAGCCGAATTTGCGCCATCGGCCGCCACCAGCAGCTTAGCAATAATAGGCTCGCCGCTTTTAAGGGTTATAAATACGTCGGACTCACTTTGGTGTATTTGTTGATACTCAGTATCAAACATCAGTGTGGCACTTGGTTGTTGCTCTAGCTCTTTTATAAGTGCAAAACGAATAATATCGTTTTCAACTATATGGCCTAAGTGCTCAAGCTCAAGTTGCTCGTTATTAAAGGCTATTTTACCAAAGCTGTCGGCATCGCGTACGTCCATATGCGTATATGCACACGCTCGCTCTGCCATTATGTGTGGCCATACGTTTAATTGCTCAAACAGGTTTTGGCTTGCAATACTCAGCGCACTTACGCGCAAGGCATATTCATCACTTGGCGGTAATTGCTTTGGCGCGGCGTCTAGCACCACAACACTTACATTGGCTTTAGCGAGTCCTAACGCGAGGGTTAAGCCTACGCAGCCACCACCCACTATACAAACCTGTGCTTGCTTCATAAACGTGTACCTTGTTTAACTTGCCCCATTAGCTGCTTGGCCAACGGTGCTTTTAATGCGGGAAATAAATCCATTGAGAAAAGCCCAATGCTGCGCCCAAGCGCTAATACCCGTGACGAGTTTGAAAAAAGCCTAACCAGTGCATCGGTTAAACTCATTACGGTATTTATATCGCTGCTACGCTTTTGTGAATACTCACGGGTAAACGCATAACTGCCTAACTCGTTTTTACTTGTTGCAATTAAATTACTAAGTACTTGTACATCACGCAGGCCTAAATTAAAGCCCTGCCCTGCAATGGGGTGAATAGCATGAGCAGCGTTACCAATGACTACCGTACGATGCGCTGTTAATGATTCAGCTTGGCCATATACTAGCGGGTATCTTGTGCGTGTGCCCACTTTTGTAAATTGCCCTGCCCGATAACCAAATGCACTTTGCAGCGCGTTTAAAAAATCATTTTCGTTTAAGGCTGTATGCTGCTCAACGTGCTGTTGCTTCATGCACCACACTAACGAATAACGGCTATTGCTCATTGGTAAAAGTGCCATCGGGCCGTGCTCGGTAAAGCGCTCATACGCATGGTTGTTATGCCCGCCTGCTACTTCAACATTGGCTATAATAGCGCCTTGTTCATAGGGCTGAGTATTAAAGCCTAAACCAAGTAAGTTACGGGTTGGAGATTGCGCACCATCGGCAATAACCAGTAGCTTAGTATTAAGTTGCTCGCCGCTTTGTAAAGTAACCTCATTACTGTTTAGGCTTTGCTTGATAGCGCTTACGCTATCGGGGCAATAAAGTGCAATACTCGCTTGCGTTAAACGCTGATACAGTGCGCGGCCAAACGGGTTTACCTCAACCACGTAGCCTAATGACGGTTTAGCAAACTCGTCGCAACTAATATGCGCTTTACCAAAGTGACCACGATCCGACACGCTTACTTTTTTTATTGCTGCTGTATATGGCGCACTTGGCTCAAATAAATTTAACTGCTGTAAATACTCAACCGACTGCTGTGCAAGGGCAATACTTCTGTCGTCAAAACTTGGGTGGTAATCACCCGTTACTTGGTTTGCCTCTACTACCGCAATAGCGAGTGAAGGGTTTGTTTTAGCAATGCTTAGCGCACAACTTGCCCCTGCAAGCCCGCCCCCAATAACAACGACATCAAACTGCTTAGCCACTTTATTTCTCCAAGCTTATGCGCTTTTTGCACTTTGCATAAGTGCTTCTATATCGTTTATGGTTTTAGGCACACTCAGGGTGAGGTTTTCATGCCCTGACTCAGTAATAAGTAAATTATCTTCGATACGAATACCAATGCCTTTATATTGCTGCGGTGCGTTTGAATCTTCACTAATGTAAAGCCCAGGCTCTATGGTTAAAACCATGCCTGGCTCAAATGCGCGCTCAACGTTGTTTTGTTTGTAATCGCCTACATCGTGAACATCAAGGCCTAACCAGTGGCCAAGGCCGTGCATGTAATATTCTTTACAGGCACCTTTTGCCATTAACTCATCAAAGTCGCCGGTTAAAATACCTAAATCAAGTAAACCTTGAGTCATTACTTCCATTGCACGTTTATTGGCATGCGACATAAAGCCGCCGGGTTTAACTTCTTCAAAGGCCACTTCTTGCGCTTTAAGTACAATGTTATAAAGCGCAGCTTGAGGTTCGCTAAACTTGCCATTAACCGCAAAGGTACGCGTAATATCGGCAGCGTAACCTTGTAACTCACACCCTGAGTCAATTAATACTAGATCGCCATCTTTTAGCACATCGCTATTTTGCGTGTAGTGCAAAATATTAGCGTTATCGCCACTACCAACAATGGTGCCGTACGCAGGATGCGGCGCTCCGTTCATTGCATAATGATGATGCAGCTCTGCCTCTAGCTGAAACTCTGTAGCACCAGGGTGTGAATAACGCATTGCACGCATATGCCCACGGGCACTTATTTCGCAGCCTTCACGCATAATGTTTACTTCGCTTGGCGATTTAAACAAGCGCATTTCGTGAATAAGACCACGCACATCTTTTATCGTACTCGGTGCCTGATAGCCTTTTTTAGGCGCGCTGCGAAGTGTGTTTAACAAGGTAAATACTTTGGTATCAAAACTTGGGTAAGCGCCTTGTGCATAAAATAAAATCTGCTGACCGTTAACCAAATCTAATAATTGTTCAGTTAGCTCACTTAATGCGTAAGTTTCGTCGAATAAGTACTCATTTTTAGCTTTTTCGAAGCCAATTCTGCGGCCGTGCCAAATTTCGGCCAGTTTATCTTTATCAAGACAAAATAACGTACTTGGCGTATCGCTGTTATTACACAGCACTAAAACGGCATCGGGTTCGTTAAAGCCGGTTAAGTAAAAAAAGTCGCTGTCTTGTCTAAATGCATATTCAGTATCGCGGCTACGCGTTACTTCACTGGCCGCAGGAATAATGGCCACACTATTTGCATCCATTTTCGCAAGTAAACGCTCACGGCGTGCTTTAAATTCTGACTTTTGTATTTCAACCATGCTTTAACAACCCGCTTTATTTAGATTAATGTAGTGTTTTTTTAGGTGCTTTTTCTTTGCCAAGCTCGGCAAAACAAAGCAATGCCGATACACGTACATATTCAATCACTTCATGCAGGGCTTGGCTGTCTTCTTCGGTTTCGTCAAACATGGTATCTAGGCGTGTAATTTCGCTAAAATCACTAATAACTTCTTTTACATCTGCCGATAACTTACCGTAATCTTTTTGTTTTAAACCAAATCCAAGCATAAACCCTGCAACCCATGATACGAGACCATTGGCTTGATCGATGAGTGTTTCATCATCGCTTGGTAAAAATAAATCGAACGCAAAAGCTTCATCGTTAAAACTTGCTACCACTTGCTTATAAATGGTGCCAAAAAACTGCTTTAGGTCGTTGCTAAACGCTTGGCCATCATTAAATACATCACTTAATAGGCCTAAGTATTCTTTGTCATCAATACTTAAACCACACGCTAGTAATCCACTAATTACGCCGTGCGCTTCTGCCGGTGAGACAAAAATTTCGTTTTTTTCTAAAAGCAGCTGGGCTTTTTGGTAATCTGGTAAGTCGCTCATGTTTATATCTTCGCTTTGCTAGTTAAGGCAATGCTACCACTCGATAAAAAGCAACTCCAATTAATTGTATGATCCTGCTCAAAAAGTAGCATGATAAGTAAATAGCGAGTTACCAGCGGGCAAAAACTGCTCGAACGGTTCAATTTTTTACGTTTGGGGTTTAAGGAATGGATTATGTCTTATATACTGAACTTGTTCCCTGGGGTGCCGGAGTTTGGTTAAGTCCCTGAGCCGATAAATTTTATACCAGGATTTCTGTTCGTCTACTATTGTGCAAGCTCGGCATGTACCGAGAAGCCTACGGTAGACCGCAGCTTTCCGCCCTGAAACCTTCTGGTTTCAGGACTGACGCCGGACACCGCACGCTTGGGGAACACTTTTCTTATTTTTCTGTTTTTGCATTTTTTGCTACTCCCCTGTTTTTAAATACCCTTTATTACCTTTATAAATTTTTAGCAAAAAAAAGCTGCAATTGATATTAATCAACCACAGCTTAGTCCTAGAACACATTTCGTTATTTATCTAAACCAGCTTTGAAAACGCTCCATCAGCATATAGTTTACTGGCACTAATATAAGCGTAATAAACGTAGCAAACACAATACCAAAGCCAAGGCTTACTGCCATTGGAATTAAAAACTGTGCTTGTGTCGCCTTTTCAAATAGTAGCGGCATTAAACCAATAAAGGTGGTTAAACTTGTGAGCATTACTGGGCGAAAACGTGCAGCCCCTGCAAGTTTAACCGCATCAATAATCTTGCCGCCTTCACTGCGTTTTTTATTAATAAAGTCGACCAACACAAGTGAATCGTTAACCACCACACCAATAAGTGCCAACATACCAAGTAAGCTCATAATGGTTAACTCCATCCCCATAACCCAGTGCCCTATTACAGCGCCTATCATGCCAAACGGAATAACGCTCATTACAATAATTGGCTGCATGTACGATTTAAGCGGTATCGCTAATAGTGAGTAAATAATAAAAAATACAAATAACAATGCCCAAGCGAGCGAGCCAAACGACTCTCTTTGCTCTTTAGCTTCACCTTCTAGCTTGTAATCAACACCTGGGTATTGCTGCATTAATTCATCTAAATACTCAGTTAGGTCGGCTTGCAGCGCGGTCATGTTGGTATTGCTTTTTTCTATGTCGGCAGTTACGTTAAGTGTGCGGTAGCGGTCTATTCGATTAATCGTAGATGGGCTTTGCCCTGCTATTAATGTGGCTACATGAGAAAGTGGCACCGAGCCGCCCGTAGGCGTAGTAATAAGTATATTTTGTAAGTCGGCTACAGAGCGGCGCTCTTCAATAGGTAGGCGTACCATAACGCGCACATCGTCACGCCCGCGTTGAATACGCTGCACCTGCGAGCCAAAAAACGAGTTACGTACTTGGTTTGCTACATCAACTCGGTTTAAGCCTAAAGCAAAGCCTTGCTCAGTAAGCTCTATTTGCAACTCTTCTTTACCATCAGACATGCTATCGGCAATATCAAATACGGTTGGGTAAGTACTTAAGCGCGCTTTAACGCTTTCGGCAATTTTTTGTAACGTATCGAGCGATGTACCACTTAGCTGCACATCTATAGGGTCTGAGCTGCGTCCTATTTCGGCCCTAAAGGTTACGCTTTCGGCGCCAGGAATAATCCCTATTAAATCGCGCCACTCACTTACCAGCTCACGTGAGCCAATGTCTGAGTCGCGGCTCTCTGCAGGGGTTATTTCAAAGCGCACACTGCCTGAGTTAGACACGCCACCACGCCCACCGGTTGAGGCTAAAATATTTAATATAACGCTTTCGCCGGTATCTTCATCGCGGTATTTGTCTTGCAATAACTGCGCTTTTTGCGACATATCCATTACATACTTATTGGTAACTTCAAACGGCGTGCCTGTTGGCAAGGTTAATGTTACTCGTACGGTTTCGCTTGGGATACGCGGAAAAAATACAAACTTAGTCCAACCACTAGTTATTAAAGTTAAAATTATAAAAAACACGCCAACAAACAAACTCACCGTCGCTAATTTATAGCGCAATGCTTTAGCTAAAATAGGCTGATAGTATTTTAAAATAGCGCTTTCAAATCCGTCTGCAAAACGCTGCTGAAGTACTTCAAGCTTTGATGATTTTGTTTTTTGATTACGTAGTTTTATGTACTTTAAATGAGCTGGCAGCACAAACTTAGACTCAATTAACGAGAACAGTAATACCGGAATAACCACCACCGGAATTTGTGCAAATAAGGCACCCCGTGCGCCTTCAATAAACGCTAAAGGTAAAAAGGCCGCTACGGTTGTTAGTACCCCAAAGGTAACTGGTGTTGCAACTTCTTGCGTGCCTAAAATGGCAGCTTGTTCGCCCGACTCTGCGGTTTTTAAATGAGTATAAACGTTCTCCCCCGTTACTATGGCGTCATCCACCACAATACCCAGTACTAAAATAAAGCCAAATAAGCTCATAATATTAAGGGTTACACCAAAAATAGGCATCGCAATAAATGCGCCCATAAACGAAACCGGAATACCAATAAACACCCAAAATGCGATGGCTGGGCGTAAAAATAGGGTTAGCAAAGCCAGTACTAAAATGCCCCCTTGTAGGGCACTGCTGGTTAGCGTAGCAATACGGCTTTTTACAACTTGAGAGTCGTCATCCCAGTAACTTAATTCAAAACCTTGTGGTAAGGAGCTTTGCTTGGACTCTATGTAGTTTTTTACATCATCTGCGACATCTATCGCACTTTGCGGCCCTATGCGGTATACATCTATAAAGGCGGCTTGTTTACCATTAAAGCGTGTACGTACTGGGGTCTCTTCAAAGTCATCATTAATGCTTGCTATATCACCTAAGCGTATTACTGTACCGTCGCTTTGATTTTTAACTACAATGTTAGCAAATTCATCTTTTCGGTAAGCTTGCCCTTTTGAGCTTATAAGTACATCGCCCCCTTCTGTTTTTAAATTACCAGCCGAAATATCAGAGCTCGACTTAGCCACAGCGGTAGATATTTGCGCAAGGGTTAAGTTGTATTGGCGAAGTGTATCTTGACTTACTTCTATGGCGAGCTCGTAATCGCGTACACCACTTAGCTCAACCTGCGTAACATTAGGAAGGCGTAAAATATCGTCGCGTACTTGCTCGGCGTATTCTAAGGTTTCTTTTTCACCGTAATCGCTCGCTACGGTAACAGCTATTACTTCGCGTTTTCGTTCGGCAAGCGCCACAATAGGCTTTTCAGCATCGGCCGGAAAAGTGTTTATAGCATCTACACGGCTTTTTATATCGGCTAATAACTCGCGCGGGTCGTAGCCACTTTCTACTTCTATGGTCACCGACGCAGAGCCCTCTGATGAGCGGCTAGAAATTTGCTCTATACCTTCTAAATCTTGAACGGCTTCTTCTATTCGAATGGTAACCCCTTGCTCTACATCCTCAGGGGTTGAGCCGCGCAAAGTAACGCTTACACTTATGCGATCTGTTTCAAACGATGGAAACACCTCAAGCGGTATTTGACTCGATAAACTAAATAAACCCGATAGCAGTAACGTAATAAGCAATAAATTGGCTGCTACATGGTTTTTTGTAAACCAAGCAATCATGGCTTATCTCCTTGTGCAGCGCGGCGTTTTTGTATTAGCTCTTCAACACTAATTCCCATTTCTTGCGCTTTTTTTTCTAGCTGCTCACGCGATGGACGCTTACCTTTGCCTGCGCCATTTGGGCCTTTTGCTCGCATATTTTGCGTATCGGTTTCGCCTAAAATGCTTACCGCTGTGCCTGAACTTACTTGCCCAAGCGGTGTAATTACTAACTTATCGCCTGCATTAAGGCCTGTTTTTACCATAGCTTGTGTAGCATTTTGCCATGCAAGCGTAATGTTTTTACGCTTTAGCAGCCCCTCTTCAACCACATACACGTAGCTGCCTTGGTAAATAGTACTATTAGGGATTATTAACGCATCAGGCACTGTTTTACCGCTAATTTGCGCAGTGATGTATTGCCCAATTTTAATTGGGTATTGGTTATTAGCCGTGGCTTTGTAAGGGTCATTTATTTGCGCAACAATATACAATTGCTGTGCACCTTCATCGATAGCGCCTTCAGTACGTATTATTTGCCCTTGCCATGTTTGCTCGCCCACTAAGTCAGATTTAAACTTAACGAGTGAGCCGGCTTGGTTTTTACTGCCATCTCTGTATTGCTCTGGCAAACTAATATACGAAAGGTCTTTATTTTTAATTGGTAAGCGCACTTCAACGCTGTCTATGGCATAAATAGTTGCAAGTTCTGTGTTTTCGCTTACCACTTGGCCAAGGTCTACATTACGACTAAGCACACGCCCAGCGTAAGGCGCAGTAATTTGGGTGCGCTCTAAATCAAGCTGTGCTTTTTCAAGTGCGGCTTGTGCTGAAAGTACTTGTGCTTGTGCAGCCGCTAGTTGGGGCTCGCGAAGTACTAAGCTGCTCGCTTGCGATGAGCCACCTAAACGCTTCCAATCAGTAATTGCTTGTTGGCCGCGGGCTTTTTCTTCTAACAAACTTTGCTCTGCAGTAAGTAATGCTGCCTGCGCCGATTTAACCTCAGCTTGATGATCTCTATCGTCAAGCTGTAGCAGTACATCGCCTTTTTCAAAAAAACCGCCCTCTCTAAAATCATCACTTACTTTATTAATTTGCCCAGATGCTTGAGCAACTAACAAACTTTGAGTACGCGGCTTTACCGTGCCATAGCTATCGATAAAAATTAAGTAATCTTGTGGCTCAATCTTTTTTACCGATACGCTCACCGTGGCTTTAGGAGGTGAGCCAAAACGTTTTGCTTCAGGTGGATTACCCTTAATAAACATAACAATTAAAATGGTGGCCACCATCACTACGGCTGGGATTAAAAGTTTTGCTGATTTAGTTTTCATCGTTATTGCTCTTAGGTTCGCTTGTTGGGGCGTTAAAATCGCCGCCAAGGGCAACGTATAGGTTTATTCGGTTAGCAATTAGCTGGTTTTTTGTTTCAATGAGTGAGCTTTGCGCATCAAAAGAGCGCGACTGGGCATCAAGCACTGTAGTGTAAGTTACTAAGCCGCTTTGGTACTGCTCAAACGACAGTTGCTCTGCTGCAAGGGCGTTTTCTTGCGCCTCTAGCGTGCTTTTATAACTGGCTTGCAAGGATTGCTGCTGAGTAATTGCGTTTTCAACATCGCTGAATGCATCGTACAAGGTATCTAAATATGCTTGTTCTTGTTTTTGTGCATTTAAGCGTGCTACTTCTTCATTTGCTTTTAGCTGGCCACCATTAAATATTGGCGCAGAAATACTGCCTAATAAAGACCACGCTAAGCTTGATGGCGAGAATAAATCGCTCACTCTATCGGTGCTATCACTCACGCTTGCTGATAAGTTTAAACTAGGGAAACGCTGTTTATGTGCATAGGCTAGGCCTGCATCGCTTGCTAATAACTGGTACCAGCTTGCGCGCAATTGAGGCTTGCGTGTAATTAGCTCAGAGGGAATACCGGTATTAATTGGCGAAAGAAAAACAGGCAGTTCAACCTCTGCTGATATATCGCCTTTGGGGTAGCCGCCTAATAAGCGCTCTAAAGAACGCGACGCGCTTACAAGCGTGGCTTGTTGATTAGCAATACGCGTACGCTCGTTATTAAGCTCATTACGGGCTAAATATACATCGAGTGCTTCATTAATACCTTGGCGGTAGCCCGATTCAATAATATCTAAGTTTTGCTGTGCGTTTTCTTCTCGGCGTTTATATAAATCGAGTAACTGCTGGGCGGTTACTAAATCAAACCAGCCGGTGACAACATCGGCCACCAATTGCTGCTTAGCTTGCTCAAAACTAGCTTGTTGCGTTAAGTAGTTTAGGTTGGCTTGGCGTTTAGCATCAGATAACTTACCCCACACATCTACTTCATAGCCTAGCTCTAAAGTGACAGAGCTGGCATTATCATAACTTACAGGTCTATTGTCTTTACTGCGCCTAGTTTGCGCAGATAAATCAAGATCGGGCCAAAGCGCAGAGCCTGAAATTATTAATTGCTGCTTTTGTATTTGTACATCGTAGGCACTTTGCAGCAAAGCCTGATTATTATTAAGTGCTTTATTTACAAGGTTTTCAATGTAAGGGTTTTCTAACGTTTGCAGCCATTGCTGATCTACTGCAAGTGCATTTTGTGCTAAACCATGTTGCCATGTCGCTGCAATGTCGCTGGGTGCTTGCTCGCGCTGCTGAGGGTTTAGCGTACCCGCACAGCCGCTCAACAATACCAAGCTAAGAGCCAATAAAGTTGGCTTAGTTTGCCAAATCATAGTTAACCTAAATTACTGCCATTTATGAATGTAATTCAAGCACTTTGGCAAATTTTGCTCAACTTACTTTACATAACATTACATACGTTGCGATGAATTAACATAATAGTCAGTTATTATAAAAACCGGCAGGGAATTTGGAGGGTATTTATACAAAAAAGCAAATAGCGTGTAATACACTATTTGCTAAATGGGATAAGTAATGTTGTTAAACACAAGCCTTTAAATTTCTTTAACGAAGCTCATATATTGCTGCATATCGCCAACAACTGCTTGCGCTAATAATTCGCTTGTTTTTACTGCGTACGGCTGTTTAAAGTGAATATCCCACAACGCAGATTCACTGCGCCAATGTTCATAAACAACTAATGTATCGTCGTTATTTTCAATACTATATAAATCAAACACTAAGTTACCAGGCTCCTGGCTGCGCGTTTGCGTTACATGAGTTGCGAAACGCTCAATGACTTTATTTTTAAAACTTGGCTTAATCTTAAAAATAAAAAACACAATACATATATCATCTTCAGGGTTAACAACTTTTGTATTGCGCTCATGCAGCGGAGCTGGCACTGTATTTTCTAATAACATGACCTGTGGCGCCGATTGGCTGATTTCAGGCAACGCATTTAATAACGTTTGTGTGTAATCCTGTGCGCCATGGTAATCAACTGCATTTTGATCTTCAAAACGCTCATAAGCAAAAAAGACGCCTGGCTCGTTTTTATCCTGATATAAACGCATCTCTATAAGACCTGTTTCGGCTTTAGCGCCTTGCTTGTCTTCTTCTAGTAGCGCTTTAAATTGTGCGATGTGCTCGTCTTTAATTTCAAACTTAACAATTTGCGTGATCATAATTAGCTCCAGCTTTAAATTACTTATACCAATACGCTTAATCAAGTGATCTATTTTGAGGCTCGAAAATCATGTTGGTAGCTAGGCAAAAAATTCGCTATTTAGTTGTTATAAATAAGAATTTTTAACGCCGGTAGCGACACGTTTAGCCCCGAAAAATGATTAAGTATTACTGCGGATTGGCATTATTAAGGCTAAAGGTACCCTGCACTTTATTACTTAAATCAATCATATTGAGTGAGTAAATGGAGTGAGTAATAACAGCACCTAACCTTTTGATAAGGTAATTATGCGCATGCAAACAAGGGAGAAAAAGAGAGGATATACCCAATTAATATGGACTGTTTTGTCCATAATAAATTTTAAGCAAAAAAAAGCCCTGCATGTGTATGCAGGGCTTTAATATAAATGGTGCCTCGACCCGGAA